>NZ_PTRE01000262.1 GCF_002965065.1 Escherichia sp. MOD1-EC7003 | reverse complement strand
TTACATCTTAAAAATTCGGCATACAGCATTAAAGCACGGCGGGTAATCTCGTATCTGACGTTAGCGAAGAATGTCTTACGACACTCCCCGCTAATTTTAAGACGAACAGTGCTAAGCACAGTTCTTAATCATCTCGCCAAAACCTACCAGAATATGGTGTTGGTTTATTAGCGCTGATTTATGGGGATCCCTCAGCGCCCCCGGCGGGGTTTTTTGTTATCTGCCTGCCCCCATATTGACTGCATCTGTTCATTCCTGGAGATGCTATGCCTGAATTACCCGAAGTTGAAACCAGCCGACGCGGCATCGAACCGCATCTCGTTGGCGCAACCATTCTTCATGCGGTGGTGCGCAACGGACGCTTGCGCTGGCCGGTTTCGGAAGAAA
The DNA here is from genome assembly GCF_002965065.1 of Escherichia sp. MOD1-EC7003. Classification (GTDB taxonomy): domain Bacteria; phylum Pseudomonadota; class Gammaproteobacteria; order Enterobacterales; family Enterobacteriaceae; genus Escherichia. Next base: position 8,510 of record NZ_PTRE01000262.1, on the reverse strand, counting down.
TCTACCGTTTAAGCGACCAGCCAGTGCTTAGCGTGCAGCGCCGGGCTAAATATCTATTGCTGGAGCTGCCTGAGGGCTGGATTATCATTCATCTGGGGATGTCTGGCAGTTTGCGCATCCTTCCAGAAGAACTTCCCCCCGAAAAGCATGACCATGTTGATTTGGTGATGAGCAACGGCAAAGTGCTGCGCTATACCGATCCGCGCCGCTTTGGCGCCTGGCTGTGGGCCAAAGAGCTAGAAGGCCACAATGTGCTGGCCCATCTTGGACCGGAGCCGCTTAGCGACGATTTCAACGGTGAGTACCTGCATCAGAAGTGCGCGAAGAAAAAAACGGCGATTAAGCCGTGGCTGATGGATAACACGCTGGTGGTAGGCGTAGGGAATATCTATGCCAGTGAATCACTGTTTGCGGCGGGGATCCATCCGGATCGGCTGGCGTCATCACTGTCGCTGGCAGAGTGTGAATTGTTAGCTCGGGTGATTAAAGCGGTGTTGCTGCGTTCGATTGAGCAGGGCGGTACAACACTGAAAGATTTTCTGCAAAGTGATGGTAAACCGGGCTATTTCGCCCAGGAATTGCAGGTTTACGGGCGAAAAGGCGAGCCGTGTCGGGTATGTGGTACGCCGATTGTGGCGACTAAACATGCGCAGCGGGCAACGTTTTATTGCCGGAAATGCCAGAAGTAATTCCTGCGCGCCGGATGGCATTCCATCCGGCATAAACGCTACGCTAACTTTGCCATTAGCGCCTGATGGACATTCTCCGGCAGGAAATGGGTGACATCGCCCTGATGGCGCGCCACCTCTTTAACCAGGGATGAAGAGATAAACGACCACTCTTTCGACGGCATCAGAAACACACTTTCCAGTTCCGGCATTAAGTGGCGATTCATATGCGCCAGCTGCATTTCATATTCAAAATCCGCCACCGCACGCAGGCCACGAATAAGCACCGTAGCGTGTTGATTGCGGGCGAAGTTAGCCATCAAATCACTAAACCCGACCACTTCCACGTTCCCCAGATGCGCGGTTGCCTGCTGTGCCAGCGCCACACGCTCTTCCAGGGTAAACATCGGTTTTTTACTGGGGCTGGCGGCAATCGCCAGAATAACATGATCGAACATTTGCGTGGCGCGCGTCACGATATCGATATGACCATTGGTAATGGGATCGAAAGTACCCGGATAAATCGCCCGTTTTTGCATAACACCCTCAATGCGTTTTCGGTGGCAGGTAAGGTTCCAGCAGTTGAAGCAGACGCTGTAGTGCGCCCTGGTTTTGATACAGCACTTCAACGGCATGACGGCCATAGAAACTACGGTAATCGGCGTCGGTGAGTAAAGAGGAGACCTCTTTTGCAAGCGTAGTGGCATCGGTGACGGTAATCAACCCGCTTGCCTGCTCCAGCCGTGCGCAAATGTCTTTAAAGTTAAAGGTATGTGGCCCCATCAATACCGGAATAGCGTGTGCAGCAGCTTCCAGCGGATTATGCCCACCACGTTCAACCAGTGAACCGCCAACAAAGGCGAGATCGGCAATGCCGTACAGTAACATCAGCTCGCCCATCGTATCGCCAACTACAACCTGCGTGCTGGTGGAGGGGACTTCCCCTGAAGAGCGTGTGATATAGCTTAGTCCAGCCTGGCGGACAAGGTTAATCGCATCCGGGAAGCGTTCCGGATGGCGGGGTACCAGGATGAGCAATAAATTCGGGAATTGCTGTAACAATGCCTGATGTGCGGCGATCACCACGCTCTCTTCACCTTCGTGAGTGCTGGTGGCAATCCATACCGGGCGATGTGGTGCCCACTGGCGGCGCAGCGTCACCGCTTTAGCAGCTAACTGCGGCGTGACAGAAATATCGAATTTCAGACTACCGGTGACGGTTACCTGATTGTTTTTTGCGCCCAGCGCCACAAAACGTGCGCCATCTTCTTCATTTTGGGCGGCAATCAGCGTAATACGACGCAGCAAGCGACGGACGAATTTACCCAGTTTGGCATAACCTGCGGCAGAGCGAGCAGAGAGTCGCGCGTTAGCGATTACCAGCGGAATTTTACGTTTATGTAGCGTCGCAATCAGGTTAGGCCATAGCTCGGTTTCCATAATCAACACCAGTTTAGGGTCGACTTTATTCAGGAAACGGTTGAGCGCATCGGGCAGGTCGTAAGGCAGATAAACGTGCTGAACATCCTTTCCAAAAGCCGATTGTACGCGCTCCGAACCGGTTGGCGTCATGGTGGTGACGGTAATCGGTAAATCAGGATAACGATGACGCAGCGCGCGCACCAACGGGATCGCCGCCAGAGTTTCTCCAACGGAGACGGAGTGCAGCATAATGCCGCCTGGTTTTAGCGGATGACGGTAAAAACCGTAACGTTCACCCCAGCGTTTTCGATAGGCCGGAGCCTTACGTCCGCGCACCCAGAGCCGTATCCAGATCAGCGGCTGAATAAGGTAGAGAAGGGCGGTGTAAAGCAATTCGAGCATAGTAAATAGCTGACTTATGAATGTGCTGGGGATTCTATGTATTTAGCTGTGGCTTTACCATTACTTTTCCCATTTTTGACTTAAATAGCCTCTGTTTGAGCTGATTTGCCGCTACATCTTCAGTTTTTTTGTATTTTTATGCGATTCATTGAATTTCAGCCAGGATTGCAACTTTACATCGACAATATCTGGATTCTCTCTATGCGCAATTTTATCTATATGATTTTTATAATTAAAACACATTCTGTGTATAAAAAACATTCGAGTCGGATTGCCGCGAAAGAAGTGATACACTAGCGCGTCAAAGTAAGTGCGTTATCAGTATTCGGGTAGCTGTTGAGCCTGGGGCGGTAGCGTGCTTTTTTCTGCTTCACCTTAATCGGATAATCTCAACAAAAAGAGTTAATTGTGGATAAGCCATTTCGAAGAATTTTGCTCATTAAGATGCGTTTTCATGGGGATATGTTATTAACTACGCCCGTCATTAGTTCGCTGAAAAAAAATTACCCTGACGCAAAAATCGATGTGCTGCTTTATGAGGACACCATCCCGATCCTGTCTGAAAATCCAGAGATTAACGCGCTCTACGGCATAAAAAATAAAAAAGCAAAAGCCGCAGATAAACTTGTCAACTTTTTTCATCTCATCAAGATATTACGTGCCAATAAGTATGACCTTATCGTCAATCTTACCGATCAATGGATGGTTGCTATACTGGTTCGCTTATTAAATGCCCGTGTGACTATTTCCCAGGATTATCATCATCGGCAGTCTGCTTTTTGGCGTAATAGTTTCACCCATCTGGTGCCGTTGCAGGGTGGAAATGTGGTGGAAAGTAACTTATCCGTGCTGATGCCACTGAGCCTTGAATCGTTGGTGAAGCAGACAACCATGAGTTACCCGCCTGCAAGCTGGAAACGTATGCGTCGTGAACTGGATCACGCAGGTGTTGGACAAAATTATGTGGTTATCCAACCTACAGCGCGGCAAATCTTCAAATGCTGGGACAACGCCAAGTTTTCCGCTGTGATTGATGCCTTACATACACGTGGTTATGAAGTCGTTCTGACGTCCGGCCCGGATAAAGACGATCTGGCTTGCGTCAATGAAATTGCACAGGGATGCCTGACGCCACCAGTAACGGCGCTGGCCGGAAAGGTGACCTTCCCGGAACTTGGTGCGTTAATTGATCATGCGCAGCTGTTTATTGGTGTTGATTCCGCACCGGCGCATATTGCTGCCGCCGTTAATACGCCGCTGATATCGCTGTTTGGTGCGACAGACCATATTTTCTGGCGTCCCTGGTCAAATAACATGATTCAATTCTGGGCGGGAGATTACCGGGAAATGCCAACGCGCGATCAGCGTGACCGAAATGAGATGTATCTCTCGGTTATTCCGGCGGTGGATGTCATTACAGCTGTCGATAAATTACTGCCATCCTCCACGACAGGTACGTCGTTATGATCGTTGCTTTCTGTTTATATAAATATTTTCCCTTTGGCGGTTTGCAGCGCGATTTCATGCGTATTGCTCAGACAGTTGCGGCCCGAGGGCATCATGTTCGGGTTTATGCCCAGTCGTGGGAAGGCGAATGCCCTGACATATTTGAATTGATCAAAGTGCCGGTTAAGTCGCATACCAATCACGGGCGCAATGCCGAGTATTTTGCCTGGGTGCAAAAACATTTACGCGAGCACCCGGTCGATAAAGTCGTTGGATTCAACAAAATGCCGGGGCTGGACGTTTATTATGCCGCTGATGTTTGTTATGCCGAGAAAGTGGCGCAGGAGAAAGGCTTTTTCTATCGCCTGACGTCACGTTATCGCCATTATGCCGCCTTTGAGCGGGCAACCTTTGAACAGGGCAAGTCGACACAGCTGCTGATGCTGACGGATAAGCAAATCGCCGATTTCCAGAAACATTATCAGACTGAAGCGGAACGTTTTCATATTCTGCCTCCGGGGATTTATCCTGACCGTAAATATAGCCAGCAGCCAGCCAATAGCCGTGAAATCTTCCGTAAGAAGAATGGAATAACCGAACAACAATATTTATTGTTGCAGGTCGGTTCAGACTTCACGCGTAAAGGTGTCGATCGTTCCATTGAGGCATTAGCTTCGCTACCGGATTCGCTGCGCCACAACACATTGCTATATGTTGTTGGCCAGGATAAACCACGAAAATTTGAGGCGCTGGCAGAAAAGCGCGGCGTGCGCAGTAATGTTCACTTCTTTTCCGGGCGCAACGATGTCTCGGAATTAATGGCGGCGGCAGATTTATTACTGCATCCTGCCTACCAGGAAGCGGCGGGAATTGTGCTGCTGGAAGCGATTACTGCAGGATTACCGGTACTAACAACTGCAGTTTGTGGCTATGCGCATTATATTGTCGACGCAAATTGCGGCGAGGCTATTGCTGAGCCATTCCACCAGGAAACATTGAATGAGATTTTACGCAAAGCGTTAACGCAATCCTCATTGCGCCAGGCCTGGGCAGAAAATGCGCGACATTATGCTGATACACAAGATTTATACAGTCTGCCAGAGAAAGCGGCAGATATCATAACGGGTGGTCTGAATGGTTGAGCTTAAAGAGCCGTTTGCCACGTTATGGCGCGGTAAAGATCCTTTTGAGGAAGTTAAAACCTTGCAGGGTGAGGTATTTCGTGAACTGGAAACTCGCCGCACTCTGCGCTTTGAAATGGCGGGCAAAAGCTATTTTCTTAAATGGCATCGCGGCACGACCCTGAAAGAGATAATCAAAAATTTGCTCTCATTGCGGATGCCGGTACTAGGCGCAGACCGTGAATGGAATGCGATTCACCGACTGCGGGATGTTGGCGTTGATACTATGTATGGTGTGGCTTTCGGTGAAAAAGGCATTAATCCGCTGACCAGAACCTCGTTTATTATTACCGAAGATCTGACGCCAACCATCAGTCTGGAAGATTACTGTGCTGACTGGGCGACTAACCCACCAGATGTTCGCGTAAAGCGTATGCTTATTAAGCGCGTAGCGGCGATGGTGCGCGACATGCATGCTGTAGGTATCAACCACCGTGACTGCTATATCTGTCATTTCCTGCTGCACTTGCCTTTTTCCGGTAAGGAAGAGGAGTTAAAAATTTCGGTAATTGACCTGCATCGTGCGCAGCTTCGCACGCGCGTTCCACATCGTTGGCGCGATAAAGATCTTATTGGGCTTTATTTTTCTTCGATGAATATCGGCCTGACTCAGCGTGATATCTGGCGGTTTATGAAGGTGTATTTGTCCATCCCACTTAAAGATATTCTCAAGCAGGAACAAGGACTGCTGTCGCAAGCAGAAGCAAAAGCCACAAAAATCAGGGAAAGAACGATTAGAAAATCGTTGTAACCCTTTAGAAATGCGTAACTTATTTTAGCCAAAATTTTGGATGCAGAATAAATATGTCTCAACTCAATGATAGTGACATCATCCTTTTTGAGTATAATTTTCATTATCAAAATATAAGATCTAAAAATACTCTTGATATAGCATTTGGTATTGACAGAAATTTTCTTTTTGGATGTGGTGTAGCCATCGCATCTATTCTATTAAACAATAGAGAAATCTCTTGTGAATTTCATGTTTTCACAGATTATATCAGTGATAAAGACAAGTTATATTTTTCTGATTTAGCAAAACAATATAATTCAAGAATTAATATTTATGTTATCAATTGTGATAAGCTGAAGTCATTACCAAGCACGAAAAACTGGACTTACGCAACATATTTTCGATTTATAATTGCAGATTATTTCTATAATAAACATGAAAAAATACTATATCTTGATGCAGATATTGCTTGCAAGGGTAGTATTAAAGAACTCTTAGATTATCAATTTTCTACTAATGAAATTGCTGCAGTTGTAGCTGAAAGAGATGTTGAATGGTGGCAGAATCGAGCCTCGATATTAACTACACCACAATTAGCTTCTGGATATTTCAATGCTGGTTTTCTACTGATAAATATTGATGAGTGGAATCTAAATAACATTTCGTCAAAAGCTATTGAAATGTTGCGTGACCCAGATTGGGTAAGTAAAATCACCCACCTTGATCAAGATGTACTGAATGTATTATTGAATGGTAAAGTGAAGTTTATTTCTGGAAAATATAATACCCGATATAGTATTAACTATGAGTTAAAAGACAAAGTTGATAATCCAGTCAATGATGACACCGTGTTTATACACTATGTGGGACCTACAAAACCCTGGCATGAGTGGGCTGATTATCCGGTGTCACGTAGTTTTTTGATCGCCAAAGCAGCTTCTCCGTGGTGTGAAGAAGATTTACTTAAACCTGTAAATAGCAATCAGTATCGGTATTGTGCAAAACATAAATTTAAACAAAAGCATTATATGGCAGGCATTCTTAATTATTTAAAATATTATAAAGAAAAATGTTTCTAAAGGTTTAAGGTTAAAATAATTCATTATGATATATAATAAAACGATAAGTGGATTGAAAGTGCTCATAAAAGATAATGACCCATTTTATGAGCAAGTTCTGAATGAATTTTTAACTTACAGGATTAAAATATTAAAAGTTTTTCGTTCTATTGATGATACTAAAGTCATTCTTATTGACACTGCTCGTGGACCTCTTGTACTTAAAGTTTATGCGCCAAAGCATAAAATAATCGAACGTTTCTTAAAATCTTGCGTAAAAAAAGATTATTATGAAAACTTAATTCATCAAACTGATCGGGTACGTGGTGAGGGCATCCAATCAATTAATGACTATTTTTTACTTGCTGAACGTAAAACATTAAATTTCTCACACTATTATATTATGCTCATTGAGTATATTGACGGTGTGGGGTTAAATGAATATTCGGAAATTTCTGAAGATCTGAAGCATCAATTATCAGAATCGATAAAAGAGTTACATCAGCATGGAATGGTGTCTGGCGATCCTCATAAAGGAAATTTTATAGTATCCGAAAAAGGTTTAAGACTAATAGACCTTTCAGGTAAAAAAACAACCGCAGTTTTAAAAGCAAAAGATCGCATTGATCTTGAACGGCACTATAATATAAAAAATGAATTGAAAGACTTTGGCTATACATATCTTGTATTCAAAAAGAAAATTAAAAAAGCAATCAGGTATGTAAAAGTCAAACTAGGATTGAAGAGCAAATAATGATTATGATGAAGGGTAATTAAATTGGATTTTAAACATCTTACTCAATTTAAAGATATAATTGAACTGGACAAGCGCCCTGTTAAACTTGATGAACGGCAAACGTTTAATGTCTCATGGGGTATTGATGAGAACTACCAGATTGGGGCTGCGATTTCAATTGCTTCAATTCTTGAAAATAATAAACAAAACAAATTTACCTTTCACATAATCGCTGATTACTTAGATAAAGAATATATTGAATTATTATCACAATTAGCAACGAACTATCAAACAGTAATTAAATTATATCATATTGATTCTGAGCCATTGAAAGCGCTACCTCAATCAAATATCTGGCCAGTGTCTATTTATTATCGTTTGCTTTCATTTGATTATTTTTCTGCGCGATTGGATTCATTATTATATCTTGATGCTGATATCGTCTGTAAAGGGTCATTGAACGAGTTAATAGCATTAGAGTTTAAAGATGAATATGGAGCTGTGGTAATTGATGTAGATGCTATGCAAAGTAAAAGTGCTGAGCGTTTGTGTAATGAGGATTTTAACGGTAGCTATTTTAACTCTGGCTTAATGTATATTAATTTACGGCAATGGTTAAAACAAAGACTAACGGAGAAATTTTTTGAACTATTATCAGATGAGTCAATTATTAAAAAATTAAAGTATCCGGATCAAGATATTTTGAATTTAATGTTCTTGCATCATGCTAAAATATTACCGAGAAAATATAATTGTATTTATACTATAAAGTCAGAATTTGAAGAAAAAAATAGAGACAATTACACAAGGTTTATTAATTATGAAATTTACTTAATCAATTATACTGGTATAACTAAATCCAGT
>NZ_PTRE01000261.1 GCF_002965065.1 Escherichia sp. MOD1-EC7003 | reverse complement strand
TACTTTTACAACAACATTCAAATATATTGGAGAGTGTTAATCCATTATTTACATTATATCTATATAATTCCGATAATACACAGGTAAATAAGTTTTCATTTACTTCTGTATTTGGTGTTGTATTTTTCATAATGAATTTTTTTCTTGGCAGGAGGCTTAATCTTTATAATACCAATAATGATTTTGATTTTAAGCAATATAATTTATTTTCATTTCTTTATATTTCAAGTGTAATACTCTTATCTGTATTTTCATTTTCTCCGGTTATATCAATAAGATTGTATGAGCTATTTTCCCTAAGCCCTTTTGTTATTATCGCATTACTATATACTAAAAAGTTCAAAAATATTTTCCATTCCGATTTAAGACTGTTTTTTTTTAGAAGAGCACTGTTCTCGGTTCTATGGCTAATTTCAGCACATCGATTCATAGCTTACTATTATGTTAATCCAATTATTAAATTTTAAATTAGATGATAAGAAGGAATGTATTGTGTCATCAGAAGTTCCATCTGTAACAGCGATTCTTGTTACATTCAATCCGGAATTAAATATATTTCATAAAGTAATAGACTCTTTATCTTCACAAATACAAAATATTATTGTTGTTGATAATTCATCCAAAAATAGACAGGAATTCGGATCTTTTCTAAATCAGTCAAATGGTATAATAGTGTTGCCCCAAGAGAATAATATAGGGTTGGCAGCAGCACAAAATATCGGTATTAAATATGCAAAAGATATACTAAATTCGACACATATAATTTTATTTGATCAGGATAGCATCATAGAACCCAATTTTGTTGTGAATTTAATTAATGAGGAAATAAAGTTAAAAAATGAAGGGTATAAAATTGCAGCAATTGGTCCCAGCTTTTATGACCCTGAGAATAATAAAATTTATCCGGCCACTTTATACTGTGGTCCATTCATACGAAAAGTTATGCTTGGTGAACGACCAGTTGAGGCAACCTTTCTGATAGCATCAGGATGCTTGATTAATATGGATGTTATAAAACATATAGGATATATGCTTGAGGATCTTTTTATAGATTACATTGATGTTGAATGGTCACTGCGTGCAAAAAAATTCGGCTATAAATTATTCATTACTTCCAAGTCTTCTATGGCTCACTCCATTGGTGATAAACGTATTTCTTTTTTTGGACGTACTATATCTTGTCATAGTCCATTGCGACGTTATTATCTTGTTCGGAATAGTTTCAAAATGCTGAGATTACCTTATGTTCCTATTGGATATAAAATTCGTGAAACTATCTTCAATATTTTAAGAGTCCTCATTGGGTTTGCAACGAGTACAGATAAGAAAAGATTCACTAAATATACTGTCGTTGCATTTAAGGACGGCGTTTCTGGTAAGTTTGGGCCTTGTAAGTATAAGTTTTGATATGATTAAAATTGCTCACATACAACTTCTTCCACTATTAAGTGGTGTTCAACGAGTTTGCCTGGACGAATTAATTCGTCTTGATCCAAGGACATTTGATAGGTATCTGATATGTAAAGAAGAGGGCCCCCTAACAATTGAAGCGCAAAAATATGGGATAAAATGTTTATTTGTGAAATCTCTTGTTAGAGAGATATCGTTAAAAAATGATGCTAAAGCACTTTGGTATTTATGGAAACTTATTAAGCAACATAATTTTGATATCGTTCATACCCATTCATCTAAGACTGGGGTGCTAGGACGAGTTGCTGCGTGGATGAATCGTACGAAACTGATAGTACATACTGTCCATGGGTTTTCCTTTCCTGCTGCTAAAAATAAATTACAAAAGTTATTATTTTATTTAATGGAAAAAATTGGTTCTCTTTGTGGTGATGTAATAATTTGCTTGCATGAAGATGATGCTAAAATAGCACAAACCATACTTAAGAACGGTAAGGATAAAATATTAATAATAAGTAATGGTGTTGATACGGAAAAATTCAGACCATACGATAAAAATGATAAGGAGTTTTGCCGGCGTAATATAAACAATATATGCAATGATGATATTGTAATTGGGATGATAGGGCGTCTTTGGCCACAAAAAAATCCACTTTGTTTATTAAAGGCCATTTCACAACTTATTAAAAGAAATAAAAAAGTAAAATGTATTTTTATTGGTGATGGTGAATTATATGCTGAAATGGTTGACTTCATTAATGATAATGCACTTCATGATAGTGTGCAATTATTGGGGTGGCGTAATGATACACCTATTTTACTTAATGCTATGGATATCTTTGTATTACCTTCCCTTTGGGAGGGTATGCCATTGGCTATTCTTGAAGCAAAAAGTTGTGGGCTTCCTTGTGTCGTATCCAATATTCAAGGGAATCGCAACATAATTGATGGAGTCGATAATGGACTATTGTTTGATTTGAATTTAAATTGGCATGATTTACATGATAAATTAAAACTACTTATTCAGGATTCAAGATTAAGAACTATCCTTGGAAAAAACTCGCGTCTTGACGTGATGATTAACTATAATATTACAAGTAGAGTTCAAAAGATAGAAAAACTATATTTAAATAAGATCGTGTAAAGTATGTCTATGTTATAAACCCCAAATTGTTTTTACATCTTTTTCATCGATTCTTGAGGCATATTTCTAAATTAACTTATACTTCAAGTTGATTTAATTCTGGGATTACTAATGGAAGAATTATATATAATATAAGTATGATAAATAAGCATATGTTATTTATCATATTTATATGCTACACGTGTGTCAATCTGGCACGGTGACTACCACCAGGGTGAGAGCATGAAAAGTATGTTTTTTGTACACACCTGAGTAAAGGATAAAATACAATCAGAAACTGTATATTTAGCATGCTAAATACAACATTTTAAATGCAACTCTGCATTAAATTTTACAGGTTAATGTTGTGTTATTGCTAAATTCATAAATTAACATTTAAATTAAAGTTATCATGATCTTTCCCTGGGTGACTACCACCCCCTGACAGGAGTAAACAATGTCAAAGCAACAGATCGGCGTAGTCGGTATGGCTGTGATGGGGCGCAACCTTGCGCTCAACATCGAAAGCCGTGGTTATACCGTCTCTATTTTCAACCGTTCCCGTGAAAAGACGGAAGAAGTGATTGCCGAAAATCCAGGCAAGAAACTGGTTCCTTACTATACGGTGAAAGAATTTGTTGAATCTCTGGAAACGCCTCGTCGCATCCTGTTAATGGTGAAAGCAGGTGCAGGCACGGATGCTGCTATTGATTCCCTCAAGCCATACCTCGATAAAGGCGACATCATCATTGATGGTGGTAATACCTTCTTCCAGGACACCATTCGTCGTAACCGTGAGCTTTCTGCCGAAGGCTTTAACTTCATTGGTACCGGTGTTTCCGGTGGTGAAGAGGGCGCGCTGAAAGGTCCTTCCATTATGCCTGGTGGCCAGAAAGAAGCCTATGAATTGGTTGCACCGATCCTGACTAAAATCGCCGCTGTGGCTGAAGATGGTGAGCCATGTGTTACCTATATTGGTGCCGATGGTGCAGGCCACTATGTGAAGATGGTTCACAACGGTATTGAATACGGTGATATGCAGTTGATTGCTGAAGCCTATTCTCTGCTTAAAGGTGGCCTGAACCTCACCAACGAAGAACTGGCACAGACCTTTACCGAGTGGAATAACGGTGAACTGAGCAGCTACCTGATCGACATCACCAAAGACATCTTCACTAAAAAAGATGAAGACGGTAACTATCTGGTTGATGTGATTCTTGATGAAGCGGCTAACAAAGGTACCGGTAAATGGACCAGCCAGAGCGCTCTGGATCTCGGCGAACCGCTGTCGCTGATTACCGAGTCTGTGTTTGCACGTTATATCTCTTCCCTGAAAGATCAGCGTGTTGCCGCATCTAAAGTTCTCTCTGGTCCGCAAGCGCAGCCAGCAGGTGACAAGTCTGAGTTCATCGAAAAAGTTCGCCGTGCGCTGTATCTGGGCAAAATCGTTTCTTACGCTCAGGGCTTCTCTCAGCTACGCGCCGCGTCTGAAGAGTACAACTGGGATCTGAACTACGGCGAAATCGCGAAGATTTTCCGTGCTGGTTGCATCATCCGTGCGCAGTTCCTGCAGAAAATCACCGATGCATACGCCGAAAATCCGCAGATCGCTAACCTGTTGCTGGCTCCTTACTTCAAGCAAATTGCCGATGACTATCAGCAGGCGCTGCGCGATGTCGTCGCTTATGCGGTACAGAACGGTATTCCTGTTCCAACCTTCGCCGCTGCGGTTGCCTATTATGACAGCTACCGTGCTGCTGTTCTGCCTGCGAACCTGATCCAGGCACAGCGTGACTATTTCGGTGCACATACTTATAAGCGCATTGATAAAGAAGGTGTGTTCCATACTGAATGGCTGGATTAATCTGATTTAACCGACAATAAATTGAGGCCCGGCATATATTGCGCCGGGCTTTTTTTTGCCAATTATCTTATATACCCGTAATCATTGAAAGTGCTTGATTTTTCAGCAACAGGAGATCATGCTCAGGGAAAGATCACGGTGTGCCGTAGGCACAAAGATGCAAAACGGGACGTTTTGCATGTAATAAGCATAAGCTTGTGA
>NZ_PTRE01000260.1 GCF_002965065.1 Escherichia sp. MOD1-EC7003 | reverse complement strand
CGGATGCGGCGTGAACGCCTTATCCGACCTACAAAAACAGGCAATTTCAATAGATTGCAGAGATTACGTAGACCTGATAAGCGTAGCGCATCAGGCAATTTTACGTTTGTCATCATTATCAAACCAGTGTTAGCTGGCCTCAGATTGTTGACAACGTGCGCTTTGTTCATGCCGGATGCGGCGTGAACGCCTTATCCGACCTACAAAAACA
>NZ_PTRE01000259.1 GCF_002965065.1 Escherichia sp. MOD1-EC7003 | reverse complement strand
GATGGCCTTTTTGCATTGGTGCGAAAAAACTGCCGGATGCGACGCTGGCGCGTCTTATCCGGCTTACGCAGGCACGGTAAAGGGGCAGCTTATTCCCCCACATACGCCAGATTCAGCAACGGATACGGCTTCCCCAAATCGTCCACCTCAGAGCGTCCCGTAACCTTAAAGCCCATCTTCTTATAGAACCTAACCGCTTGCTCATTTTGCTCATTAACATTGGTTGTCAGCTCCTGGGCCATCGTGAGCGCATGCTCCACCAGCATCTGCCCCACGCCGCAGCCACGAACATCAGGATCGATAAACAGCGCATCCATATGCTGCCCACTTAACAACACAAACCCTACCGGCTGATCCCGCTCATTAACCGCGACCCACAACGGTGTCAGCGCCAATGATATAAGACAGTAATTCACCATTTGGATTGTCCGCTCCACCCAACAT
>NZ_PTRE01000025.1 GCF_002965065.1 Escherichia sp. MOD1-EC7003 | reverse complement strand
TTGCGCTTAACATTTCTTGCTTTTCTTCTTTTTCACCAGTACATTTTTCAAGGGTGATTGTAAAAGCAAACGGTGACAGTATAGTTCTGCTTAAATAGTCTGCTCTTATACACGTCTGCAAGGCACTACTTCTTATAAGCACATTACCATTAGTAGAAGGCAGTAACTGAAACTCCTGAGATAACGAATTATCATCACAGGTATTATGTATCACCCCGTTTTTAAAGGCCTCCATGCAAGTCCCTTGGGCAACATTAACAAATTTCACTGTACCGGCATCTTTACCATCCACAACCTTCCAGTTTCGATTTTCCCCAAAACTTACTGAATCAAATGGAGCATATCCCCAGAGCCAGTTACGAACAGGTCTGGCCCAAACCGTAAGTAACGCCCCCCCAGTACTCATTATTGAAACTTCAGGAAAATCAGTGCGGTTGCTCCCAGATGTTGATGATACACCGTTTGAAGCCACCGGCCTCCCCGGCCCCGGAATTCCGACTAATTCTATATTTTTTCCCGGAGGGGAAGGTGAATCACCTATTCCATTGGAACATCCGGTTATTAAAAAAGAGCACAAAAATGCAATCAATTTTTTATTCATGATGTTTCTCCTCTGCACCCCTTCTTTTCTTATAAGAAAACAGAAACAACAAATCAATATGATTTTTTATCAATCGCATTAATCAGAATATATAATCACATCATAACAAACAACATTACTATAACGTTCGTTAATATCCCATGAGTTACAAAAATTAACTTCCCTCATGTTACCGCCTGGTTTATTTTATATGTTTGCTGTAAGTCTCGATATTGTTATGGTGATTAATATCTTTTCATCTTATTTTTTAATGTTTATCTTAATGAGTTACTCTCAGATAAAAATCAATATCCCCAGTAGTATGGCCCACTCTTCAATATCCATAACGACCAGTTCGTTATCAATGCCAAACTCTCATATTGAACCCAGTTCCCCCATTGTATTCAACGTACCTTTCATCTCACTCTGACGAAGATAAATACATCGTTGGCAATGCGCTCCATACTGCTGATTTTATCCTCAAGAATCAGCTCACATCCTGCACAGTTCTATGCATTACGTTGTAGATCGGTGTTCTGGTCATTTGTTGATACGCGTACATAGCCAATAAGCATGGTGGAGCCCTCTGACAAAAGCAGGAATGATGCCATTTGCTCGTTATTTCTGCACTTTCATAAACCGTAGTTATAGAAACTTGAGGGCTATATTTTGCTTATTGAATATGCTATAGATAAAGATATAAAAAAGATTATGCATATCGATAGCATACCGAACAGAGCAAAATGTAAGGGACGATTTATCTCTGACTCTGATATATATATCAATGCTAACATTGATGAGTTTTAATTTACCAGGTGAATAGTTTTGTAAAATTTATCACAACAGGTTATTCATTTATTAAAAATGAGCATTCTCATACACAGGGAGATCACATAGTGACCATCCAATCATATTCGTTGTTACTAATTTAGAGAGGCTATAAAAATGTCAAGAAATGATGACATGGTAAAAGCAGGTTTTGAAAATACATTAAACTATGCCTGTGCCACAAAAAACTCAAACAATATTAGAAACTATTTAAAAAATATCAAGTCAACTATTTTAAATAAAAAGTGCAGCTATTTTGGAACACCTTTACATATTGCCTGTGAAGATGGCAATTTGGATATTGTAAAAATGCTCGTAGAAGCTGGAGCTGATTTGAATATCCGTAATACAGTCCAAGAAACGCCTTTTCTTTGGGCTTTACATCATAAGCATGAAAATATTGCATCATACTTACTTGAAAATGGAGCAAATATTCATGCAGTAGGCTGTAAAAAGGAATCAGCATTATTCATTTCAGCAGAAAAGTGTTCAGGCAGGATGACACAATTTTTGATTGATCAAGGATTAGATGTTAATCAACTTGCATCTGCTAAAATGAATGCTTTAGATTGGACAACTAGCTCTGGAAATGTTGAGGGGGCTAAGGTTTTAATAGAAAACGGTATAGATATAGATTATATAACTCCTGCTTTTTGGTGGGCATGTAGACGCAATCATAGAGATTTAGCCGCTTTCTTGTTAAGTAAAGGAGCGGATATTTCTTGTGTTTACAAAGACAAATGCGAACTTTTGATTTATATTTGCTTTAACGAGTATGCTGATGTTATTAAATTACTAACAGATAACAATGTTGATTTTGGAATTAAAGTAAAGTACAACAAAAACTTTATCAAATTTGATGGTTCGCCTTTGGAAAGATCAATTGAATTAAATCAGGAAAAAATAGTGGAAATTATAAATTCAATTCAGTGAAGAGAAACAAAGACAATTCATTGAATATTATGAATGAATTAAAGCCACTGCGGGTGATGAACTGATTCTTTTTTTCAGTCATACGCTGCCGGGTATAACGGATTCTCTGGCATCCCGAATAAACGATCACTTTCAGGTACTCAAACCTGCGTCTTGAGGTTTATTGAGTATATTCGTAATTTCATGTCATATCTGACCTGCTATAACGGGGCAGATAATATGTTTAGTTTACTAACGGTCATTTTGCAGTGAAGCCATTCACTTTTACTGTTTTTTATCGACCAGTTAATCTGTTCTCAGAGGGCAATTCCAACCTAACCTGTTGCTTTAACTATTAATTTATTTTTCACTTTGTTTTAATACCTCACATTAAATATTACTAATTTGTTGTTTTCGATCACAATAAGAAAACAATATGACGCTTTTGTGCGCATTTTTCAGAAATGTAGATATTTTTAGATTATGGCTACGAAATAAACATCGCCATGTCACCCTACATCTCATAAGAGGATCGCTTCTGATGAATGCACTGACCGCCGTACACACCAACGCTGTCGATTCAGGCCAGGACTATAGCGGATTCACCCTCACCCCGTCGGCGCAATCCCCGCGTCTGCTGGAACTCACCTTCACCGAACAGACGACCAGACAGTTTCTCGAACAGGTTGCCGAGTGGCCCGTGCAGGCGCTGGAGTACAAATCGTTTCTGCGTTTTCGGGTGGGCAAAATTCTCGACGATCTGTGTGCGAATCAGCTGCAACCGCTGCTGTTGAAGACGCTGTTAAATCGTGCTGAAGGTGCGCTGTTGATCAATGCGGTGGGTGTCGATGATGTCGCGCAGGCCGATGAGATGGTGAAACTGGCAACGGCGGTAGCGCATCTGATTGGTCGCTCCAATTTCGACGCGATGAGCGGTCAGTACTACGCGCGTTTTGTGGTGAAAAATGTCGATAACTCAGATAGCTATCTGCGTCAGCCGCACCGCGTGATGGAATTGCACAACGACGGCACCTACGTCGAAGAGATCACCGATTACGTGCTGATGATGAAAATCGACGAGCAGAACATGCAGGGTGGCAACTCACTGCTGCTGCATCTCGATGACTGGGAACATCTGGACCACTATTTCCACCACTCGCTGGCGCGCCGCCCAATGCGTTTTGCCGCGCCGCCGAGCAAAAACGTCAGCAAAGATGTCTTCCATCCGGTGTTCGATGTCGACCAGCAGGGTCGCCCGGTGATGCGTTATATCGACCAGTTCGTTCAGCCAAAAGATTTTGAAGAAGGTGTGTGGTTGAGCGCGCTTTCGGACGCCATTGAAACCAGCAAGAACATTCTTTCTGTACCCGTTCCCGTTGGCAAATTCCTGTTGATTAACAATCTGTTCTGGCTGCACGGTCGCGACCGCTTTATCGCGCATCCGGATCTGCGTCGTGAACTGATGCGCCAGCGTGGCTACTTCGCTTACGCCACTAACCACTACCAGACGCATCAGTAAGCGCAAAGGAATTGAGCGGATGTATGATTTTGTGATTATTGGCGGCGGCATTATCGGCATGTCTACCGCCATGCAACTGATTGATGTCTATCCGGACGCCAGCATTGCATTACTGGAAAAAGAGTCCGGACCGGCCTGTCATCAGACGGGCCACAACAGCGGCGTGATCCATGCCGGGGTCTATTACACACCCGGCAGCCTGAAAGCGCAGTTTTGCCTGGCGGGGAATCGCGCCACCAAAGCCTTTTGCGATCAAAACGGCATCCGTTATGACAACTGCGGCAAAATGCTGGTCGCCACCTCCGATCTCGAAATAGAACGGATGCGCGGGTTGTGGGAGCGCACGGCGGCAAACAGTATTGAGCGCGAGTGGTTAAACGCCGACGAGCTGCGCGAGCGCGAACCAAATATCACCGGACTCAGCGGCATTTTTGTCCCTTCCAGCGGCATTGTCAGCTATCGTGAAATCACAGCGGCAATGGCAAAAATCTTTCAGGCCAGAGGCGGCGAGATTATTTATAACGCTGAAGTCAGCGGCCTCAATGAGCATAAAAACGGCGTGACGATCCGTACCCGTCAGGGCGGTGAGTATCAAGCGTCAACGCTGATTAGCTGCTCCGGACTAATGGCTGATCGGCTGGTGAAAATGCTTGGCCTTGAACCAGGCTTTATTATCTGCCCGTTTCGCGGCGAGTATTTTCGCCTTGCGCCAGAGCATAACCAGATTGTTAACCACCTGATTTACCCCATTCCCGACCCGGCAATGCCATTTTTGGGTGTTCATCTTACCCGCATGATCGACGGCAGCGTGACCGTCGGGCCAAACGCGGTGCTGGCTTTCAAACGCGAAGGCTATCGCAAGCGCGATTTCTCGTTTAGCGACACGCTGGAGATATTGAGTTCCTCGGGGATTCGCCGGGTGCTGCAAAACCATCTACGCTCAGGACTGGGCGAGATGAAAAACTCGCTGTGCAAAAGCGGCTATCTGCGACTGGTGCAAAAGTATTGTCCCCGGCTTTCGTTAAGCGATCTCCAGCCCTGGCCCGCCGGTGTGCGGGCGCAGGCGGTATCGCCGGACGGCAAGCTGATTGACGATTTTCTGTTTGTCACCACCCCGCGCACGATCCACACCTGCAATGCGCCCTCCCCGGCAGCGACATCAGCAATTCCTATTGGTGCGCATATTGTCAGCAAGGTACAAACGCTGTTGGCAAGCCAGAGTAACCCCGGACGCACGCTGCGAGCGGCACGTAGTGTGGATGCCTTACACGCCGCGTTTAATCAATAACCTTTGAAAACAGGATGTAGCGATGAAACTTACCGACAGTAACTTATTCCGTCAGCAGGCGTTGATTAACGGGGAATGGCTGGACGCCAACAATGGCGAGGTCATCGACGTCACTAATCCGGCGAACGGCGACAAGCTGGGTAGCGTGCCGAAAATGGGCGCTGATGAAACCCGTACGGCTATC
This sequence comes from Escherichia sp. MOD1-EC7003, assembly GCF_002965065.1. GTDB lineage: Bacteria > Pseudomonadota > Gammaproteobacteria > Enterobacterales > Enterobacteriaceae > Escherichia. The sequence continues at coordinate 79,572 of NZ_PTRE01000025.1, read as the reverse complement.
GACGCCGCCAACCGCGCCCTGCCCGCCTGGCGTGCGCTCACCGCCAAAGAACGCGCCACCATTCTGCGCAACTGGTTCAATTTGATGATGGAGCATCAGGACGATTTAGCGCGCCTGATGACCCTCGAACAGGGCAAACCGCTGGCTGAAGCGAAAGGCGAAATCAGCTACGCCGCCTCCTTTATTGAGTGGTTTGCCGAAGAAGGCAAACGTATTTATGGCGACACCATTCCTGGTCATCAGGCCGATAAACGCTTGATTGTTATTAAGCAGCCGATTGGCGTTACCGCCGCCATCACGCCGTGGAACTTCCCGGCGGCGATGATTACCCGCAAAGCCGGTCCGGCGCTGGCGGCAGGCTGCACGATGGTGCTGAAGCCCGCCAGTCAGACGCCGTTCTCTGCGCTGGCGCTGGCAGAGCTGGCGATCCGCGCAGGCATTCCGGCTGGCGTATTTAACGTGGTCACCGGTTCGGCGGGCGCAGTGGGTAACGAACTGACCAGCAACCCGCTGGTGCGCAAGCTGTCATTTACCGGCTCGACCGAAATTGGCCGCCAGTTAATGGCACAGTGCGCGAAAGACATCAAAAAAGTGTCGCTGGAGCTGGGCGGTAACGCGCCGTTTATCGTCTTTGATGATGCCGATCTCGATAAAGCCGTGGAAGGTGCGCTGGCCTCGAAATTCCGCAACGCCGGGCAAACCTGCGTCTGCGCCAACCGTTTATACGTACAGGACGGCGTGTATGACCGCTTTGCCGAAAAATTGCAGCAGGCGGTGAGCAAACTGCACATCGGCGACGGGCTGGATAAAGGCGTCACCATCGGGCCGCTGATCGATGAAAAAGCGGTGGCAAAAGTGGAAGAGCATATTGCCGATGCGCTGGAGAAAGGCGCGCGCGTGGTTTGCGGTGGTAAAGCGCACGAACGCGGCGGCAACTTCTTCCAGCCGACCATTCTGGTGGACGTTCCGGCCGACGCCAAAGTGTCGAAAGAAGAGACGTTCGGCCCCCTCGCCCCGCTATTCCGCTTTAAAGATGAAGCTGATGTGATTGCGCAGGCCAATGATACCGAATTTGGCCTTGCCGCCTATTTCTACGCCCGTGATTTAAGCCGCGTCTTCCGCGTGGGCGAGGCGCTGGAATACGGCATCGTCGGCATCAATACCGGCATTATTTCCAATGAAGTCGCCCCGTTCGGCGGTATCAAAGCCTCGGGCCTGGGTCGTGAAGGTTCGAAGTATGGCATCGAAGATTACTTAGAAATCAAATATATGTGCATCGGTCTTTAACTGGAGAACGCGAATGAGCAGCAATAAAGAGTTAATGCAGCGCCGCAGTCAGGCGATTCCCCGTGGCGTTGGGCAAATTCACCCGATTTTCGCTGACCGTGCGGAAAACTGCCGGGTGTGGGACGTTGAAGGCCGTGAGTATCTTGATTTCGCGGGCGGGATTGCGGTGCTCAATACCGGGCACCTGCATCCGAAAGTGGTTGCGGCAGTGGAAGCGCAGTTGAAAAAACTGTCGCATACCTGCTTTCAGGTGCTGGCTTACGAGCCGTATCTGGAGTTGTGCGAGATTATGAATCAGAAGGTGCCGGGCGATTTCGCCAAAAAAACGCTGCTGGTGACGACGGGTTCCGAAGCGGTGGAAAACGCGGTGAAAATCGCCCGCGCCGCCACCAAACGCAGCGGGACCATCGCCTTTAGCGGCGCGTACCACGGGCGTACGCACTACACGCTGGCGCTGACCGGCAAGGTGAATCCGTACTCTGCGGGGATGGGCCTGATGCCGGGCCATGTTTATCGTGCGCTTTATCCTTGTCCGCTGCACGGCATCAGCGAGGATGACGCGATCGCCAGTATCCACCGAATCTTCAAAAATGACGCGGCGCCGGAAGATATCGCCGCCATCGTCATTGAACCCGTTCAGGGCGAAGGCGGTTTTTATGCCGCGACACCAGCTTTCATGCAACGTTTACGCGCACTGTGCGATGAGCACGGGATCATGTTGATTGCCGATGAAGTGCAGAGCGGCGCGGGACGTACCGGCACGCTGTTTGCGATGGAGCAGATGGGCGTTGCGCCGGATCTCACCACCTTTGCGAAATCGATCGCGGGCGGCTTCCCGCTGGCGGGCGTCACCGGGCGCGCGGAAGTGATGGATGCTGTCGCACCGGGCGGCCTGGGCGGCACCTATGCGGGTAACCCGATTGCCTGCGTCGCGGCGCTGGAAGTGTTGAAGGTGTTCGAGCAGGAAAATCTGCTGCAAAAAGCCAACGACCTGGGGCAAAAGCTGAAAGACGGGTTATTGGCGATCGCCGAAAAACACCCGGAGATTGGCGATGTACGCGGACTGGGGGCGATGATCGCCATCGAGCTGTTTGAGGATGGCGATCACAGCAAACCGGATGCCAAACTCACCGCCGAGATCGTGGCGCGCGCCCGCGATAAGGGCCTGATTCTTCTCTCCTGCGGCCCGTATTACAACGTGCTGCGCATCCTTGTACCGCTCACCATAGAAGACGCTCAGATTCGTCAGGGTCTGGAGATCATCGGCCAGTGTTTTGATGAAGCGAAGCAGTAGCACCGTACCATGCCGGAGGCGACGCTGCGCGTCTTGTCCGGCCTACAAAATGGACCTGTAGGTCGGATAAGGCGTTTACGCCGCATCCGACAATCGGCGCACGAATGCCGGAGGCGACGCTACGCGTCTTGTCCGGCCTACAAAATGGACCTGTAGGTCGGATAAGGCGTTTACGCCGCATCCGACAATCGGCGCACGAATGCCGGAGGCGACGCCACGCTTCTTGTCCGGCCTACAAAATGGACCTGTAGGTCGGATAAGGCGTTTACGCCGCATCCGACAATCAGCGCAGGAATGCCGGAGGCGACGCTACGCGTCTTGTCCGGCCTACGAAATGAACCTGTAGGTCGGATAAGGCGTTTACGCCGCATCCGACAATCGGCGCACGAATGCCGGAGGCGACGCTGCGCGTCTTGTCCGGCCTACAAAATGAACCTGTAGGTCGGATAAGGCGTTTACGCCGCATCCGACAATCAGCGCACGAATGCCGGAGGCGACGCTGTGCGTCTTGTCCGGCCTACGAAATGGACCTGTAGGTCGGATAAGGCGTTTACGCCGCATCCGACAATCAGCGCACTCATGCCGGAGGCGACGCTGCGCGTCTTGTCCGGCCTACGAAATGAACATGCAGCTCGGATAAGGCGTTTACGCCGCATCCGACAATCAGCGCACTCATGCCGGAGGCGACGCTACGCGTCTTGTCCGGCCTACGAAATGAATCTGTAGGTCGGATAAGGCGTTTACGCCGCATCCGACAGTCGGCGCACGAATGCCGGAGGCAACGCTGCGCGTCTTGTCCGGCCTACGAAATGAACATGCAGCTCGGATAAGGCGTTTACGCCGCATCCGACAATCAGCGCACGAATGCCGGAGGCGACGCTGCGCGTCTTGTCCGGCCTACGAAATGGACCTGTAGGTCGGATAAGGCGTTTACGCCGCATCCGACAATCAGCGCACGAATGCCGGAGGCGACGCTGCGCGTCTTGTCCGGCCTACAGAATGAACCTGTAGGTCGGATAAGGCGTTTACGCCGCATCCGACAATCGACGCAGGAATGCCGGAGGCGACGCTGCACGTCTTGTCCGGCCTACGAAATGGACCTGTAGGTCGGATAAGGCGTTTACGCCGCATCCGACAATCAGCGCACGAATGCCGGAGGCGACGCTGCGCGTCTTGTCCGGCCTACGAAATGAACCTGTAGGTCGGATAAGGCGTTTACGCCGCATCCGACAATCGGTGCACGAATGCCGAAGGCGACGCTGTGCGTCTTGTCCGGCCTAAGAAATGAATCTGTAGGTCGGATAAGACGTTTACGCCGCATCCGACAATCGACGCACGAATGCCGGAGGCGACGCTGCGCGTCTTGTCCGGCCTACAAAATGGACCTGTAGGTCGGATAAGGCGTTTACGCCGCATCCGACAATCGGCGCACGAATGCCGGAGGCGACGCTGCACGTCTTGTCCGGCCTACGAAATGAACATGCAGGTCGGATAAGGCGGAGCCGCTCTCCGGCAAAAAGAATCAATAACCATTATACGCGTGACCCGACGCGGGAAATGTCGGGGCGCTCTCCCAAGTGACACACTTTCGAGAGGATTCAGGATGGGGCAATCATCGCAATCACATGAGTTAGGCGGCGGGCTGAAATCACGCCACGTCACCATGTTATCTATTGCCGGTGTTATCGGCGCAAGTCTGTTTGTTGGTTCCAGCGTCGCCATCGCCGAAGCGGGACCGGCTGTATTGCTGGCCTATCTGTTCGCCGGATTACTGGTGGTTATGATTATGCGAATGCTGGCAGAAATGGCGGTTGCCACGCCCGATACCGGTTCGTTTTCCACCTATGCCGACAAAGCCATTGGTCGCTGGGCGGGCTATACCATCGGCTGGCTGTACTGGTGGTTTTGGGTACTGGTGATCCCACTGGAAGCCAACATCGCCGCCATGATCCTACACTCCTGGGTTCCTGGCATTCCCATCTGGTTATTTTCCCTCGTCATTACCCTCGCCTTAACCGGCAGCAATTTATTAAGCGTCAAAAACTACGGCGAATTTGAGTTCTGGCTGGCGCTGTGCAAAGTCATCGCTATTCTGGCGTTTATTTTCCTTGGTGCAGTAGCAATCAGCGGTTTTTACCCATATGCCGACGTGAGCGGTATTTCAAGATTATGGGATAGCGGCGGCTTTATGCCGAACGGCTTCGGCGCGGTATTAAGCGCGATGCTGATCACCATGTTCTCGTTTATGGGCGCAGAAATTGTCACTATTGCGGCAGCGGAATCCGACACGCCAGAAAAACACATTGTCCGCGCCACTAACTCGGTTATCTGGCGTATTTCTATCTTCTATTTGTGCTCTATTTTCGTCGTCGTTGCGTTAATACCGTGGAATATGCCTGGGCTGAAAGCTGTCGGTTCTTATCGCTCGGTGCTGGAATTACTCAATATTCCCCACGCGAAATTAATCATGGACTGCGTGATATTGCTTTCCGTAACCAGTTGCCTGAACTCGGCTCTGTATACCGCATCAAGGATGCTCTACTCCTTAAGCCGTCGCGGTGATGCACCCGCGGTAATGGGGAAAATCAACCGTAACAAAACACCGTATGTGGCGGTCTTACTCTCGACCGGCGCGGCGTTCTTAACGGTGGTAGTGAACTATTACGCACCAGCGAAAGTGTTTAAATTCCTCATCGACAGCTCCGGTGCTATCGCCCTGCTGGTTTATTTAGTCATCGCCGTTTCACAATTGCGGATGCGCAAAATTCTGCGAGCAAAAGGAAGCGAAATTCGCCTGCGGATGTGGCTTTATCCGTGGCTCACCTGGCTGGTCATTGGCTTTATTACCTTTGTGTTGGTAGTCATGTTATTCCGTCCGGCGCAACAATTAGAAGTAATCGCTACCAGCTTATTAGCGATAGGAATTATCTGTACCGTGCCAATTATGGCGCACTGGAACAAGCTGATATTGTGGCAAAAAACGCCCGTTCATAACACGCGCTGATAATGATCAGGAGTCACACCATGACCATTACGTCTCTGGATGGCTATCGCTGGCTGAAGAACGATATTATTCGCGGCAATTTTCATCCGGATGAAAAATTACGGATGAGTTTGCTGACATCGCGTTATGCACTTGGCGTTGGGCCGTTGCGGGAAGCGCTTTCGCAACTGGTGGCAGAACAACTGGTCACGGTGGTAAACCAAAAAGGGTATCGGGTGGCCTCTATGTCAGTGCAGCAACTGCTCGATATTTTCGACGCCCGCGCCAATATGGAAGCAATGCTGGTCAGTCTGGCGATTGCCCGCGGTGGTGATGAGTGGGAGGCAGATGTTCTCGCAAAAGCGCATCTGCTCAGTAAGCTTGAAGCCTGTGACGCCAGTGAGAAAATGCTTGATGAGTGGGATTTGCGTCATCAGGCGTTTCATACTGCAATTGTGGCGGGCTGTGGTTCTCACTATTTGCTGCAAATGCGTGAACGGTTATTTGATCTGGCGGCGCGTTATCGATTCATCTGGCTGCGGCGAACGGTACTTTCTGTGGAAATGCTGGAAGATAAATACGATCAGCACCAGACCCTGACGGCGGCGGTACTGGCGCGGGATACCACACGCGCCAGTGAGTTAATGCGCCAACATTTACTGACGCCAATTCCCATTATCCAGCAGGCGATGGCAGGTAATTAACTACTCTTCAGGAATACGCAACACTTGCCCCGGGTAAATTCTATCCGGGCTTTTTAGCATCGGTTTATTCGCTTCGAAGATTTTATTGTAGAGACTGGCGTTACCGTAGACCTGTTTGGAAATGGCACTCAGAGTGTCGCCAGATTTAACGGTATAAAACTGGCTGGCAGTGGCTGGCGTCGCGGTGTTTACCTGATCATCGACACTGGCAATACCGGAAATATTCCCCACCGCAACAAGGATTTTCTCTTTCGCCTCCTGACTTAAGCCGTCACCAGTGACCGTCGCTTTGCCGTCGACAATTTGAATATTCACTTTATCGGCATCAGGTATACCGGTTTTGTTCAGATGCTCCTGCACCTTCTTCGCTTGATCGTCTTTATCGTGCTGACCTGTAACCGCGTCCCAGAGTTTTTCTCCGGCATCTTTCACAAAATTGAACAGACCCATAGTTACCTCATTTGTTAAAGGAAACACTCAGAAAGTGTAGCAGAGGAACGCGGCGCGTTAACGTTGCAGGGGTAAGCACAGGTTTAATCGCGGGTTTGCACCCAGAACGCGTGAATCAAACCGGGGATATACCCAAGCAGTGTCAGCAGAATATTAATAATGAACGCCCAACCGAACCCTTTACCGAGCAGCACGCCGAGCGGCGGCAGAATGATGGTGATGACGATTCTCCAGAAACCCATATGTACTCCCTATAAGAAAATTACTCATTGTTTAAAAAGAGATTTTATCTCTTAAGCATAGTGATTTTAGCGGAACCTGCCAGTTTCAACTTACGCTTTTACTCTCATTTACGCTGGGGATGCTGGTATATGTTGAATTTTTAGTTTAGATTTTACTTAATTTAGTAACTCTTTAAATAAATATGACTGAACTCGCGCAATTACAGGCCAGAGCCGAACAGGCTGCAGCCTTATTGAAAGCAATGAGCCACCCCAAACGGTTGCTGATTCTGTGCATGCTTAGCGGTTCACCCGGCACCAGCGCGGGAGAACTGACGCGCATTACCGGACTAAGTGCCTCTGCTACATCACAGCATCTCGCTCGAATGCGGGACGAAGGGCTTATCGACAGCCAACGGGATGCCCAACGCATTCTATATTTCATTAAAAATGAGGCGGTAAATACCATTATCGCCACCCTGAAAAATGTCTATTGTCCGTAAGGAGTCACTATGGCTTTGACAATCATTTCGCCGAATGATGCACAAGAATTAATCGCACGCGGCGCAAAGTTAATCGATATTCGTGATGCTGATGAATATCTTCGTGAACATATTCCTGAAGCAGATCTAGCTCCATTATCCGTGATCGAACAGTCAGGTTTTCCGGCTAAATTACGTAGCGAGCAAATTATATTCCACTGCCAGGCAGGTAAACGCACCAGTAATAACGCTGATAAATTAGCAGCGATTGCCGCCCCCGCAGAAATCTTTTTACTCGAAGATGGGATTGATGGCTGGAAAAAAGCAGGATTGCCAGTAGCAGTAAATAAATCGCACCCCTTGCCGTTAATGCGTCAGGTGCAGATCGCCGCGGGTGGTTTAATATTAATCGGGGTTGTACTGGGTTATACCGTAAATAGCAGTTTCTTCTTATTAAGTGGTTTTGTCGGAGCCGGATTATTGCTTGCAGGAATCAGCGGCTTTTGTGGGATGGCAAGGTTGTTGGATAAGATGCCGTGGAACCAGCGAGCTTGAGAAGCGACGCCGGACGCGCCATAGCAGCGACATCCGGCTTCAGTAATTAGATCAGGAAATCGTCGAGAGATTTACCTTCTGCCAGCGCCTGAGCAATTGGCTTCGGCGTACGGCCCTGACCGGTCCAGGTTTTAGTTTCACCGTTAACATCGGTGAATTTATATTTCGCCGGACGCGGCTGGCGTTTTTTACCAGCACGTGGGGCAGCAGCAGAGCTATTACTAAATAACTCTTCCGGGTTAATTCCGTCTGCTTGCATCAGCTCCAGCCAGGTGCTAATTTTTTCCTGGCGCTCTGCCAGTTCACGCTGCTGCTGTTCTTCTTCTTCACGTCTTTCTTTAGTGACAACCCTGAATTTTTCAAGCATTTCTTCAAGAACGTCAATGGAGAATTCGCGAGCCATCGCACGGAGAGTGCGAATGTTATTTAAACTTTGTAACATTACAGACATAATAAAGAAAACCTTTTAACGCCCAAACAAAAAAGTATTTCGTCGTGTAGTGTAAGCGATCATTTATTATATTTCCACAAAATTTAATCTATTCACAGTCCTACACGAGATTATTTCAGCTGTTATTTCCTGAGACTCTCAGAATAATATCAAGATTATATATTAGCCATTTTGATGAGTAATTTCGGTTATCAATGAACTGAGAGGCGCTCTCTGCTCGCCAATTCTGCAAGCCTGACAAAACAAAAGTGAATAAAAATGCAATAAAACTGAATAAAACAAAACACCAATCACTGGTGCTTTCTGCTGTCATTCCGCATTATCTGGCATAAAAAATGCTGAAAATGACCAAGTCACTACATTCACCGAATTCTCTACGATTATAGCGTTACCTCTCCAAAACCTTCATTAGCGAAAATAAAGAAACGCTCATATCCAATTGATTTAATTAAAAATTAATCATACTGGCATGTAAAAATCCACAATGTACAAAAAACGCGCCGCTACGGAACATTTTATCTACAAAATCAGATTAAATAAAAATTTTTCACTAATTGATTAGTTATAACCAGCGATATACGCTATGCAAAAATGCAGATGGCAATGAGATCCACTGCCTTCACCGCCATTAACATCCCATTACGCTTTTATTAAGGAGCATTAGCATGTTCTCACCGCAGTCACGCTTGCGTCATGCAGTTGCAGATACGTTCGCGATGGTTGTTTACTGTTCTGTCGTGAACATGTGTATTGAAGTTTTCCTCTCCGGAATGAGCTTCGAACAGTCCCTTTATTCCAGATTGGTGGCGATTCCGGTGAATATCTTAATTGCATGGCCATACGGTATGTACCGCGATCTGTTTATGCGCGCGGCACGCAAAGTTAGCACGTCGGGCTGGGTAAAAAATCTGGCAGATATCCTGGCTTATGTGACGTTCCAGTCACCAGTATATGTGGCGATCTTGTTAGTGGTAGGCGCAGACTGGCACCAGATTTTGGCGGCGGTCAGTTCAAACATCGTTGTTTCGATGTTGATGGGAGCGGTTTATGGCTACTTCCTTGATTATTGCCGCCGACTGTTTAAAGTCAGCCGTTACCAGCAGGTAAAAGCCTGACCCTTCTTTTCGCGACTGGCATCGCCAGTCGCATCTTTAACTGGCTTCGCCAAATAAACCATTCAGATAACGTTCAAGCGCAACACGCGAACTAAAGCCATGCGGGATACCGTAATGCTCATGACGTTCACCCGCTAAATAGAGCGGAAATTGCTGGTAATGATCGCAAGTTTTAATATCGGAAGCGGGTTCAGCCAGTGTTGAACTACGTTCTTTTAATATTGGATGAATCACCAGGGCGGTGCGTCCCATTCGCGCTTCGCGATTAACATAGACATAATTTTCCCCACGGCGGTAACCATAAGCTTTCGGGGTCACCACATCGACAGTAAAGCCGACTTTTTCAAGTACGCGCGCCACCTCGTCTGGTCGTAAATACATATTTGATCCTCACTATTATCCACTGCGGGCCTACCTTACCTGATTGCGCATTCACAACGCTTTCAGAAAAGTCCATAAAGCCGCGATGAACCTCAGTTAAGAAAATGATGGTCTACACTAAAATTACATCGAATTCTAATAGGGGATCATATGTTTAACCGACCGAACCGCAACGACGTCGATGATGGCGTGCAGGATATTCAGAATGATGTCAATCAATTAGCTGACAGCCTCGAATCTGTATTGAAGTCCTGGGGCAGCGACGCCAAAGGGGAAGCCGAAGCCGCACGCAGTAAAGCACAGGCATTACTAAAAGAAACCAGAGCGCGAATGCATGGTCGTACTCGCGTCCAGCAAGCCGCGCGCGATGCCGTTGGCTGCGCGGATTCTTTTGTTCGTGAAAGACCCTGGTGTAGCGTGGGTACCGCAGCTGCGGTAGGTATTTTTATCGGCGCACTGTTGAGCATGCGCAAATCGTAGTGCAACAATGAGAATAAATACACGTCTTTGACCCCGAAGCCTGGCTTCGGGGTTTCTTTTTGCCTGGTGAATCACAAAAATCCCCCTACCCCGTCACGCTCATATCCTGGGTAATTCCGACCATTATTTGCTATATATTGTGTGGTTGAATCTTTTTTAAACTACATCTAGTATCTCTGTATCAACAGAGAGACAACCCGACGCGTATCATCGCGCCGTATCTTCATTTTAAACGGAAATACGAATCATGCGCATTACCATTTACACTCGTAACGATTGCGTTCAGTGCCACGCCACCAAACGGGCGATGGAAAACCGGGGCTTTAATTTTGAAATGATCAATGTCGATCGCGTTCCTGAAGCGGCAGAAGCGTTGCGTGCTCAGGGCTTTCGTCAGTTGCCGGTCGTGATTGCAGGCGATCTTAGCTGGTCTGGTTTCCGCCCGGACATGATCAACCGTCTGCATCCAGCACCACACGCGGCCAGTGCATGAACCCGCTCCTCTACTTCTCCAGCAGCTCCGAAAATACGCAGCGTTTTATCGAACGTTTGGGGCTGCCCGCAGTACGCATCCCGCTCAATGAGCGGGAACGGATTCAGGTAAACGAGCCTTACATCCTGATCGTCCCCTCTTACGGCGGCGGCGGTACGGCTGGCGCGGTGCCACGACAGGTAATTCGCTTTTTAAACGACGCGCATAACCGGGCGTTGCTTCGCGGCGTTATTGCTTCGGGTAATCGCAACTTTGGTGAGGCGTATGGCCGCGCCGGAGATGTGATTGCTCAAAAATGCGGCGTACCGTGGCTGTACCGCTTTGAACTCATGGGTACGCAAAGCGATATCGAAAACGTTCGTAACGGAGTAACCGAATTTTGGCAACGACAACCGCAGAACGCCTGACGCAGGACACGATGGATTACCACGCTCTGAATGCGATGCTTAACCTTTACGATAGCGCGGGTCGCATTCAGTTCGATAAAGACCACCAGGCCGTTGACGCCTTTATGGCAACGCATGTGCGTGTGAACAGTATGACCTTCAGTAGCCAGCAGCAGCGCCTGAACTGGCTGGTCAACGAAGGTTACTATGATGAAGACGTTCTTAACCGCTACTCTCGCGATTTTGTCATTACGCTGTTTGCCCACGCGCACGCCAGCGGTTTTCGTTTCCAGACATTCCTCGGTGCATGGAAGTTTTACACCAGCTATACGTTGAAGACATTTGACGGTAAGCGTTATCTGGAAGATTTTGCCGATCGAGTGGTTATGGTGGCGCTAACGCTGGCACAAGGCGACAAAAGGCTGGCGTTGCAACTGGCTGATGAGATGCTGTCTGGACGCTTTCAGCCTGCCACGCCAACATTCCTCAACTGTGGTAAACAGCAGCGCGGCGAACTGGTTTCCTGTTTTCTGCTGCGTATTGAAGACAATATGGAGTCGATTGGTCGGGCGGTAAATTCCGCACTGCAACTGTCGAAACGCGGTGGCGGCGTGGCATTTTTGCTGTCGAATCTGCGGGAAGCGGGCGCGCCAATTAAACGTATTGAAAATCAATCTTCTGGCGTAATTCCAGTGATGAAAATGCTGGAAGACGCATTTTCCTATGCCAACCAACTCGGCGCTCGTCAGGGGGCTGGTGCAGTCTATTTACATGCCCATCATCCCGATATTTTGCGTTTTCTCGACACAAAACGAGAAAATGCCGACGAAAAAATCCGCATTAAAACACTGTCGCTGGGAGTGGTGATCCCGGATATCACTTTTCATCTGGCAAAAGAGAATGCGCAAATGGCACTATTTTCGCCTTATGACGTTGAGCGGTTTTATGGCAAGCCGTTTGCCGATATCGCCATCAGCGAATGCTATGACGAACTGGTTGCCGATGAACGCATCCGCAAAAAATACATCAACGCCCGTGATTTCTTCCAGCAACTGGCAGAGATCCAGTTTGAGTCTGGCTATCCGTACATCATGTATGAAGACACGGTTAACCGTGCTAACCCTATCGCCGGGCGCATAAATATGAGCAATCTTTGCTCAGAAATTTTGCAGGTTAATAGCGCCTCAAAGTATGACGAGAATCTCGACTATGCTCGCACAGGCCATGATATTTCCTGTAATTTAGGTTCGTTGAATATTGCCCACACCATGGATTCCCCCGACTTTGCCCGCACGGTTGAGGTCGCCGTACGCGGTTTAACAGCGGTGTCAGATATGAGTCATATCCGCAGCGTGCCATCCATCGAAGCCGGAAATGCCGCCTCGCACGCCATCGGACTGGGGCAGATGAATTTACATGGCTATCTGGCACGAGAAGGCATCGCTTATGGTTCGCCGGAAGCTCTGGATTTTACCAATCTCTATTTCTATACCATCACCTGGCACGCGCTGCGTACCTCAATGTTGCTGGCGCGCGAACGCGGTAAAACCTTCGCCGGGTTCAAACAGTCACGCTATGCCAGCGGTGAATATTTTAGCCAATATCTGCAAGGTAACTGGCAGCCGAAAACGGAGAAAGTTGGCGAACTGTTTGCTCGTAGCGGTATCACGTTACCTACCCGTGAGATGTGGGTGCAGCTGCGCGACGACGTGATACGTTATGGTATCTACAACCAGAATCTCCAGGCGGTGCCGCCAACCGGTTCTATTTCTTATATCAATCATGCTACGTCGAGTATTCATCCGATTGTAGCGAAAGTAGAGATACGCAAAGAAGGAAAAACAGGACGCGTTTACTACCCTGCCCCGTTTATGACTAACGAAAATCTGGCGCTGTATCAGGATGCTTACGAAATTGGCGCGGAAAAGATCATCGACACCTACGCCGAAGCGACCCGCCATGTCGACCAGGGACTGTCGCTGACGCTGTTTTTCCCCGATACCGCCACCACTCGCGATATCAACAAAGCACAGATTTACGCCTGGCGCAAAGGTATCAAAACGCTCTATTACATTCGCCTGCGTCAGAGGGCGCTGGAAGGCACTGAAATTGAAGGCTGCGTCTCCTGTGCGCTTTAATAGACAGAAAGAGAATTGCAATATATTGAATTTGCAAGATTTTGTAGTCCGGATAAGGCGTTCAGGCCGCATCCGGCAGGAACAAAGTGCACATTGCCAAAAATCGGAGCCTGATGAGTCCGGCTTTAAGGAATATCTATGAAACTCTCACGTATCAGCGCCATCAACTGGAACAAGATATCTGACGATAAAGATCTGGAGGTGTGGAATCGCCTGACCAGCAATTTCTGGCTACCAGAAAAGGTGCCGCTGTCTAACGATATTCCTGCGTGGCAGACATTAAGTACCGTAGAACAACAGCTGACAATGCGCGTTTTTACTGGCCTGACGCTGCTCGACACGCTGCAAAATGTTATCGGTGCGCCTTCGCTGATGCCCGATGCACTCACGCCCCATGAAGAGGCGATACTATCGAATATCAGCTTTATGGAAGCGGTTCATGCCCGTTCTTACAGTTCGATTTTCTCGACGTTGTGCCAGACAAAAGATGTCGATGCCGCCTACGCCTGGAGTGAAGAAAACGCGCCGTTACAACGAAAAGCACAGATTATTCAGCAACATTATCGCGGCGATAATCCGCTGAAAAAGAAAATCGCCAGTGTGTTTCTTGAATCATTTTTGTTCTACTCCGGCTTCTGGCTACCAATGTATTTTTCCAGTCGCGGTAAGCTAACCAATACCGCCGATCTGATCCGTCTGATTATCCGCGATGAAGCAGTCCACGGTTATTACATCGGCTATAAATACCAGAAAAACCTGAAAAAAATCTCCCAGGCACAACGTGAAGAGTTGAAGAGTTTCGCCTTAGATTTATTGCTGGAATTTTATGACAACGAGTTGCAGTACACCGATGAGTTGTACGCCGAAACAACGTGGGCTGACGATGTAAAGGCGTTTCTCTGCTACAACGCCAATAAGGCGTTGATGAATCTGGGCTACGAACCGTTATTTCCTGCAGAAATGGCAGAAGTGAATCCGGCAATCCTCGCCGCACTTTCGCCGAATGCCGATGAAAATCACGATTTCTTTTCCGGTTCAGGCTCCTCTTACGTGATGGGAAAAGCGGTAGAAACAGAAGATGAAGACTGGAATTTCTGACGGGGTATTTTTCAAAATATCACTAACTACAGCAGGGAAATAATCCCTACCAAATAGCTTTTTATCACGTAAATATTTTGTGGTGATCGACACTGATACTCTGTTGCATTATTCGCCTGAAACCACAATATTCAGGCGTTTTTTCACTATCTATCACAAAAAATATCAACTTTTCTCGATTTGCTCTCAGCCCTTATATCATGGGAAATTCCGGCGTTTTGCTCGCATCAATATTCATGCTTCATTTGCTCTCAGGGGTTGCCTCAGATTCTCAGTATGTTAGGGTAGAAAAAAGTGACTATTTCCATTGGGTAATATATCGACATAAACAAATAACAGGAATCTTTCTATTGCATGGCAATTAAATTAGAAATTAAAAATCTCTATAAAATATTCGGCGAGCATCCTCAGCGAGCGTTCAAATATATCGAACAAGGACTTTCAAAAGAACAAATTCTGGAAAAAACTGGGCTATCGCTTGGCGTAAAAGACGCCAGTCTGGCCATTGAAGAAGGCGAGATATTTGTCATCATGGGATTATCCGGCTCGGGTAAATCCACAATGGTACGCCTTCTCAATCGCCTGATTGAACCCACCCGCGGGCAAGTGCTGATTGATGGTGTGGATATTGCCAAGATATCCGACGCCGAACTCCGTGAGGTGCGCAGAAAAAAAATTGCGATGGTATTCCAGTCCTTTGCCTTAATGCCGCATATGACCGTGCTGGACAATACCGCGTTCGGTATGGAGTTGGCCGGAGTTAACGCCGAAGAACGCCGGGAAAAAGCCCTTGATGCCCTGCGTCAGGTCGGGCTGGAAAATTATGCCCACAGCTACCCGGATGAACTCTCTGGCGGGATGCGTCAACGTGTCGGATTAGCCCGCGCGTTAGCGATTAATCCGGATATTTTATTAATGGATGAAGCCTTTTCAGCGCTCGACCCATTAATTCGCACCGAGATGCAGGATGAGCTGGTAAAATTACAGGCGAAACATCAGCGCACCATCGTCTTTATTTCTCACGATCTCGATGAAGCTATGCGTATTGGCGACCGAATTGCCATTATGCAAAATGGTGAAGTGGTACAGGTCGGCACACCGGATGAAATTCTCAATAATCCGGCGAATGATTATGTCCGTACTTTCTTCCGTGGCGTCGATATTAGTCAGGTATTCAGCGCGAAAGATATTGCCCGTCGGACACCGAATGGCTTAATTCGTAAAACCCCTGGCTTCGGACCACGTTCGGCACTGAAATTATTGCAGGATGAAGACCGCGAATATGGTTACGTCATCGAACGCGGTAATAAGTTTGTCGGCGCTGTGTCTATCGATTCGCTTAAAGCCGCATTAACGCAGCAACAAGGTCTTGATGCTGCACTGATTGATGCGCCGTTAGCGGTCGATGCGCAAACACCTCTTAGCGAGTTGCTCTCCCATGTCGGACAGGCGCCCTGTGCAGTGCCCGTGGTCGACGAGGACCAACAGTATGTCGGCATTATTTCGAAAGGAATGCTGCTGCGCGCTTTAGATCGTGAGGGGGTAAACAATGGCTGATCAACATAATCCGTGGGATACCACACCAGCGGCAGACAGCGCTGCACAATCCGCAGACGCCTGGGGTACACCGGCGACTACACCGACTGACGGCGGTGGCGCTGACTGGCTGACCAGTACGCCTGCACCAAACGTCGAGCATTTTAATATTCTCGATCCGTTCCATAAGACGCTGATCCCGCTCGACAGTTGGGTAACTGAAGGGATCGACTGGGTCGTTACCCATTTCCGTCCCGTCTTCCAGGGCGTGCGCGTTCCGGTCGATTACATCCTTAACGGTTTTCAGCAACTGCTGCTGGGTATGCCCGCGCCGGTGGCGATTATCGTTTTCGCTCTTATCGCCTGGCAGATTTCCGGGGTCGGAATGGGCGTGGCAACACTGATTTCGCTGATGGCCATCGGCGCTATCGGTGCCTGGTCGCAGGCAATGGTTACTCTGGCATTGGTGTTAACCGCCCTGCTGTTCTGTATCGTCATCGGTTTGCCGCTGGGGATCTGGCTGGCGAGAAGTCCGCGAGCGGCGAAAATTATTCGTCCACTGCTTGATGCCATGCAGACCACACCAGCGTTTGTTTATCTGGTGCCTATCGTCATGCTGTTTGGCATCGGCAACGTGCCGGGCGTAGTGGTGACGATCATCTTTGCTCTGCCGCCGATTATTCGTCTGACTATTCTGGGGATTAACCAGGTTCCGGCAGATCTGATTGAAGCCTCGCGCTCATTTGGTGCCAGCCCGCGCCAGATGCTGTTCAAAGTTCAGTTACCGCTGGCAATGCCGACCATTATGGCGGGCGTTAACCAAACGCTGATGCTGGCTCTTTCTATGGTGGTCATCGCCTCGATGATTGCCGTCGGCGGGCTGGGTCAGATGGTACTTCGCGGTATCGGTCGTCTGGATATGGGGCTTGCCACCGTTGGCGGCGTCGGGA
Organism: Escherichia sp. MOD1-EC7003; assembly: GCF_002965065.1. GTDB lineage: Bacteria > Pseudomonadota > Gammaproteobacteria > Enterobacterales > Enterobacteriaceae > Escherichia. The sequence goes on along the minus strand of NZ_PTRE01000025.1, from coordinate 62,568 downwards.
TTGTGATCCTCGCCATTATCCTCGATCGCCTGACGCAGGCCGTTGGACGTGACTCACGCAGTCGCGGCAACCGTCGCTGGTACACCACTGGCCCTGTCGGTCTGCTGACCCGCCCATTCATTCAGTAACTCTGCACTTGCCCGGTGACGCCGGGCATTATCACCCTGCCAAAGAAAGGAATAACAATGCGACATAGCGTACTTTTTGCGACAGCGTTTGCCACGCTTATCTCTACACAAACTTTTGCTGCCGATCTGCCGGGCAAAGGCGTTACTGTTAATCCCGTTCAGAGCACCATCACCGAAGAAACTTTCCAGACGCTGCTGGTCAGCCGCGCGCTGGAGAAGTTAGGTTATACCGTCAATAAACCCAGCGAAGTAGATTACAACGTTGGCTACACATCGCTTGCTTCCGGCGATGCAACCTTCACCGCAGTGAACTGGACGCCACTGCATGACAACATGTACGAAGCAGCCGGTGGCGATAAGAAATTTTATCGTGAAGGGGTATTTGTTAACGGCGCGGCGCAGGGTTACCTGATCGATAAGAAAACCGCCGACCAGTACAAAATCACCAACATCGCACAACTGAAAGACCCGAAGATCGCCAAACTGTTCGATACCAACGGCGACGGTAAAGCGGATTTAACCGGCTGTAACCCAGGCTGGGGCTGCGAAGGTGCGATCAACCACCAGCTTGCCGCGTATGGACTGACCAATACCGTGACGCATAATCAGGGGAACTATGCGGCGATGATGGCCGATACCATCAGTCGTTACAAAGAGGGTAAGCCGGTGTTTTACTACACCTGGACGCCGTACTGGGTGAGTAATGAGCTGAAGCCGGGCAAAGATGTGGTCTGGTTGCAGGTGCCGTTCTCCGCACTGCCGGGAGATAAAAATGCTGACACTAAACTGCCAAATGGCGCGAATTACGGCTTCCCGGTCAGCACCATGCATATCGTTGCCAACAAAGCCTGGGCCGAGAAAAATCCAGCAGCAGCGAAACTATTTGCCATTATGCAGTTACCAGTGGCAGATATTAACGCCCAGAACGCCATTATGCATGACGGCAAAGCCTCAGAAGGCGATATTCAGGGCCACGTTGATGGCTGGATCAAAGCCCATCAGCAGCAGTTCGATGGCTGGGTGAAGGAGGCGCTGGCAGCGCAGAAGTAAATATTGATAATCGCGCAGACAATACTTATATGAGCACTTGCAGCGATGGTTTTCATCCGGCTGAAAATCGATGAAACGTTTTCTGAAGGCTGGGCGCCAGCAACTATTACGCCCAGCCATTGCCCGACACCATCGCGCGTAACTTTTCCCTTTCTGCCCGTTCAGCGGGCTTTATTGTCCCCCTGATGCGCGTAGTCGCCTGACTACAGGTTACATGACCAGCTACTTTATTGGCGGTGCCGCCGGTTCGCTAATTTCAGCCTCAGCCTGGCAACATGGCGGTTGGGCAGGCATTTGTCTGGCTGGTGCGACGATTGCCCTGGTTAACTTACTGGTCTGGTGGCGAGGTTTTCATCGTCAGGAAGCCGCAAATTAAGCAATCAGCAACCGCTTTCGTGGCTTTACACTTATAGGGTGTTAAGAAGCCCATCAGTCTGATAAGGTTAAGATATTCAGTCTATTTATAATATTAACAATCGTTAAGCGAACACTCTATGGAAAGCCCTACTCCACAGCCTGCTCCTGGTTCGGCGACCTTCATGGAAGGATGCAAAGACAGTTTACCGATTGTTATTAGTTATATTCCGGTGGCCTTTGCGTTCGGTCTGAATGCGACCCGTCTGGGATTCTCTCCTCTCGAAAGCGTTTTTTTCTCCTGCATCATTTATGCAGGCGCGAGCCAGTTCGTCATTACCACGATGCTGGCGGCCGGGAGTAGTTTGTGGGTTGCTGCACTGACCGTCATGGCAATGGATGTTCGCCATGTTTTGTATGGCCCATCACTGCGTAGCCGTATTATTCAGCGTCTGCAAAAATCGAAAACTGCCCTGTGGGCGTTTGGCCTGACGGATGAAGTTTTTGCCGCCGCAACCGCAAAACTGGTACGCAATAATCGCCGCTGGAGCGAGAACTGGATGATCGGCATTGCCTTCAGTTCATGGTCATCGTGGGTATTTGGTACGGTAATAGGGGCATTCTCCGGCAGCGGCTTGCTGCAAGGTTATCCCGCCGTTGAAGCAGCATTAGGTTTTATGCTTCCGGCACTCTTTATGAGTTTCCTGCTCGCCTCTTTCCAGCGCAAACAATCTCTTTGCGTTACCGCAGCGTTAGTTGGTGCTCTTGCAGGCGTAACGCTATTTTCTATTCCCGCTGCCATTCTGGCAGGCATTGTTTGTGGCTGCCTCACTGCGTTAATCCAGACATTCTGGCAAGGAGCGTCTGATGAGCTATGAGGTTTTGCTGCTTGGGTTACTGGTTGGCGCGGCGAATTATTGCTTCCGCTATTTGCCGCTGCGCCTGCGTGTGGGTAATGCCCGTCCAACCAAACGTGGCGCGGTAAGTATTTTGCTCGACACCATAGGCATCGCCTCGATATGCGCTCTGCTGGTTGTTTCTACCGCACCAGAAGTGATGCATGATACACGCCGTTTCGTGCCCACGCTGGTCGGCTTCGCGGTACTGGGTGTCAGTTTCTATAAAACACGCAGCATTATTATCCCAACACTGCTTAGTGCGCTGGCCTATGGGCTCGCCTGGAAAGTGATGGCGATTATATAACCCACAAGAATTATTTTTCTAAAACAATACGTTTACTTTATTTGTCACTGTCGTTACTATATCGGCTGAAATTAATGAGGTCATACCCAAATGGATAGTTCGTTTACGCCCATTGAACAAATGCTAAAATTTCGCGCCAGCCGCCACGAAGATTTTCCTTATCAGGAGATCCTTCTGACCCGTCTTTGCATGCATATGCAAAGCAAGCTGCTGGAGAACCGCAATAAAATGCTGAAGGCTCAGGGGATTAACGAGACGTTGTTTATGGCGTTGATTACGCTGGAGTCTCAGGAAAACCACAGTATTCAGCCTTCTGAATTGAGTTGTGCTCTTGGATCATCCCGTACCAACGCGACGCGTATTGCCGATGAACTGGAAAAACGCGGTTGGATCGAACGTCGTGAAAGCGATAACGACCGTCGTTGCCTGTATCTGCAATTAACGGAAAAAGGTCACGAGTTTTTGCGCGAGGTTTTACCGCCGCAGCATAACTGCCTGCATCAACTCTGGTCCGCGCTCAGCACAACAGAAAAAGATCAGCTTGAGCAAATCACCCGCAAATTGCTCTCCCGTCTCGACCAGATGGAACAAGACGGTGTGGTTCTCGAAGCGATGAGCTAACGCGTCATCTCATTCAAAAATCCAGATTTATAAAAGAAAAAATGACCGGCCAGCATCGCAACATGCTGGCCTTTTTGGCAAGCAGGTCGACTCAGCCGATGAGTTAAGAAGATCGTGGAGAACAATATGAGCGCAAATGCGGAGACTCAAACCCCGCAGCAACCGGTAAAGAAGAGCGGCAAACGTAAGCGTCTGCTCCTCCTTCTCACCTTGCTCTTTATAATTATTGCCGTAGCGATAGGGATTTATTGGTTTTTGGTACTGCGTCATTTCGAAGAAACCGATGACGCATACGTGGCAGGGAATCAGATTCAAATTATGTCTCAGGTGTCTGGCAGCGTGACGAAAGTCTGGGCCGATAACACCGATTTTGTGAAAGAAGGCGATGTGCTGGTCACTCTCGACCCGACAGATGCTCGCCAGGCGTTTGAAAAAGCCAAAACTGCACTGGCTTCCAGCGTTCGCCAAACCCACCAGCTGATGATTAACAGCAAACAGTTGCAGGCAAATATTGAGGTGCAGAAAATCGCCCTCGCCAAAGCACAAAGTGACTACAACCGCCGTGTGCCGCTGGGCAATGCCAACCTGATTGGTCGCGAGGAGCTGCAACACGCACGCGACGCCGTCACCAGCGCCCAGGCGCAACTTGACGTCGCTATTCAACAATACAATGCCAATCAGGCGATGGTTCTGGCGACTAAACTGGAAGATCAGCCTGCCGTGCAACAGGCAGCCACCGAAGTACGTAACGCCTGGCTGGCGTTGGAACGTACCCGTATTGTCAGTCCGATGACCGGCTATGTTTCCCGTCGCGCGGTACAGCCTGGCGCGCAAATTAGCCCAACGACGCCGCTGATGGCGGTCGTTCCCGCCACGAATATGTGGGTGGATGCCAACTTTAAAGAAACGCAGATTGCCAATATGCGCATCGGTCAGCCGGTCACTATCACCACCGATATTTACGGCGATGAGGTGAAATACACCGGTAAAGTGGTTGGTCTGGATATGGGGACTGGTAGCGCGTTCTCGCTGCTTCCGGCGCAAAATGCGACCGGTAACTGGATCAAAGTCGTTCAGCGTCTGCCTGTGCGTATTGAACTGGACCAAAAACAGCTGGAGCAATACCCGCTGCGTATCGGTTTATCCACGCTAGTGAGCGTCAATACCACTCACCGTGACGGTCAGGTACTGGCGAACAAAGTACGTTCTACGCCGGTAGCGGTAAGCACCGCGCGTGAAATCAGCCTGGCACCTGTCAATAAACTGATCGACGATATCGTAAAAGCTAACGCTGGCTAATCCAGAGGTGCGTGTAATGCAACAGCAAAAACCGCTGGAAGGCGCGCAACTGGTCATTATGACGATTGCGCTGTCACTGGCGACATTCATGCAGGTGCTGGACTCCACCATTGCTAACGTGGCGATCCCCACAATCGCCGGAAACCTGGGCTCATCGCTCAGCCAGGGAACGTGGGTAATCACGTCTTTCGGGGTGGCAAATGCCATCTCGATCCCGCTTACCGGCTGGCTGGCAAAGCGCGTCGGGGAAGTAAAACTTTTCCTCTGGTCAACCATCGCCTTTGCTATTGCGTCGTGGGCATGTGGTGTCTCCAGCAGCCTGAATATGCTGATCTTCTTCCGCGTGATTCAGGGGATTGTCGCCGGGCCGTTAATCCCGCTTTCGCAAAGTCTATTGCTCAATAACTACCCTCCCGCCAGACGCTCGATCGCGCTGGCGCTGTGGTCGATGACGGTAATTGTCGCGCCAATTTGCGGCCCGATCCTTGGCGGTTATATCAGCGATAATTACCACTGGGGCTGGATATTCTTCATCAACGTGCCGATTGGCGTGGCGGTGGTGTTGATGACGCTGCAAACCCTGCGCGGACGCGAAACCCGCACCGAACGGCGGCGAATTGATGCCGTGGGGCTGGCACTGCTGGTAATTGGTATCGGCAGCCTGCAGATTATGCTCGACCGGGGTAAAGAGCTGGACTGGTTCTCATCACAGGAAATTATCATCCTCACCGTGGTGGCGGTGGTGGCTATCTGCTTCCTGATTGTCTGGGAGCTGACCGACGATAACCCGATAGTCGATCTGTCGTTGTTTAAGTCGCGCAACTTCACCATCGGCTGCTTATGTGTCAGCCTCGCCTATATGCTCTACTTCGGCGCTATTGTTCTGCTGCCGCAGTTGTTGCAGGAAGTCTACGGCTACACGGCAACATGGGCAGGGTTGGCCTCTGCACCGGTAGGGATTATTCCGGTGATCCTGTCGCCGATTATTGGTCGCTTCGCACATAAACTGGATATGCGTCGGCTGGTAACCTTCAGCTTTATTATGTATGCAGTCTGCTTCTACTGGCGTGCTTATACCTTTGAACCGGGTATGGATTTTGGCGCGTCGGCCTGGCCGCAATTTATCCAGGGTTTTGCGGTGGCTTGCTTCTTTATGCCGCTGACCACGATTACGCTGTCTGGTTTGCCACCGGAACGACTGGCGGCGGCATCGAGCCTCTCCAACTTTACGCGAACGCTGGCGGGGTCTATCGGCACGTCGATAACCACGACCATGTGGACTAACCGCGAGTCGATGCACCATGCGCAGTTGACTGAGTCGGTAAACCCGTTTAACCCGAACGCCCAGGCGATGTATAGTCAACTGGAAGGGCTGGGGATGACACAACAGCAGGCTTCCGGCTGGATTGCTCAACAGATCACCAATCAGGGGCTGATTATTTCTGCCAATGAGATCTTCTGGATGTCAGCCGGGATATTCCTCGTCTTGCTGGGGCTGGTGTGGTTTGCTAAACCGCCATTTGGCGCAGGTGGCGGCGGAGGCGGTGCGCACTAAGGTTGTCAAAGGGAGCTACGGCTCCCTTTTTATTTGCTCATTCTACAAACGGTTGTTTTATCCACTCATTCGGTGTATCTTTTCGCCGCTCCAAACTCTTCCATTCACCATTAACCGGTTCTGAGCATTCGCTCAGGTTGTTAATTCTCTTTTTCTTTCGCCCTCGCTTTCGCGGGTGATACTCACATTTTTCTTTTAACCCCATAACTCGCACCCTCGCGAGCGTACATTTATTACACACAAAATAATGGATTATTATGAATACCCAACGTAAATATGGGAGAACCTGGCATTATCCCTTCTCCCCTGGCACCACCAGCGATGACCGCATTAACGCCGATTACTGGCAGAATTTACAGGCCATCACGCAATTGGTGCACACAGAAAAACTCGACGGTGAAAATAACTGTCTTAACCGCTACGGCGTGTTTGCCCGTTCCCATGCCGCGCCTACGGAATCGGCATGGACCTATAAAATTCGCCAACGCTGGCAACTGCTGAAAAATGATCTCGGCGACCTGGAGTTGTTTGGTGAAAATCTTTACGCCGTTCATTCCATTGAATACCGCGCGCTGGAACAGGGCTTTTATCTGTTTGCCGTTCGCTGCCAGGATATGTGGCTGAGCTGGGAAGAGGTGCAGTTTTACGCCGCTCTGTTTGATTTCCCCTGCGTTCCCGAAATTTCCGGCCCGCAGCCGGGGAATGATGAAAAAAGCTGGCAACGTGATTTTCTGTCGCTGACCAATGCGCGCGGTGCGTTCGATCCCTGGGATACGCAAACAGGGCAACCCTGTACGCTGGAAGGCATTGTCAGCCGGAATAGTGACGCGTTTTCCGTCGCTGACTTTTCGCATAACGTCTTCAAGTATGTACGCAAAAATCATGTCAAAACTACCGAGCACTGGAAACGCCACTGGCAACGGGCGCGGATGGCCCATGAGTTCGCTTACGGAGAACAGTCATGATTTGGCAACTTACCGACGACAAACGCTGGTCGACACTACGCCAGCGTTTTAGTTGGGTTGAGGAGATGCATAACACACCGCAAGACCCGGAGCATCATGGTGAAGGCGATGTCGGTGTACATACCGAAATGGTGCTTAATGCCCTCGTGGCTCTGCCAGAATTCCAGCAACTCCCCGCCCGGCAGCAAGAAATTTTATGGGCGGCGGCGTTATTGCATGATGTTGAAAAGCGCAGTACTACCGTGCAAGAAAATGGACGTATTCAGTCACCTGGCCATGCTCGTCGGGGCGAGCTGACGGCCCGACACATTTTATGGCGCGATATCCCTACGCCGTTCGTGCTGCGTGAACAAATTGTTGCGCTGGTACGTCTGCATGGGTTACCGCTGTGGTTACTGGAACGTCCGCAACCGGAGCGTTTGCTGCTCACGGCTGCAATGCGCATCGACACGCGTCTGCTCGCTTTGCTTGCTCGTGCCGATCTGCTTGGTCGCCAAAGCCCGGATCAGCAATCAATGCTGGAACGCATCGAGTTGTTCGAGCTGTTTTGCCATGAGCAACAATGCTGGGGAAAAGTGCGCCCGTTCGTTTCTGATTCCGCACGCTGGCATTACCTGACTCATGAACAAAGTTCTCCCGATTTTGTCCCCTGGGAGGCTGAACCTTTTGAGGTTATTTTGCTGTGTGGCTTACCGGGTATGGGCAAAGATCGCTATATCAGTGACCAGTGTCAGGGAATGGATGTTATCAGTCTTGATGATATGCGGCGGCGAATCAATGCCAGCCCGGACGACAAAACTGCCACCGGGCGTATTGTGCAACAGGCCAAAGCAGAGGCACGCGTTTTTTTACGCCAGAAAAAGTCGTTCGTCTGGAATGCGACGAACATTACCCGCCAGCTGCGTAGCCAGCTCATCAGTTTGTTTACGGCTTACGGTGCACGGGTAAAAATCGTTTATCTGGAAGTGCCGTGGGCGCAATGGAAACAGCAAAATGCCAGGCGCGAGTTTGCAGTTCCTGAAGTGGTCGTGATACGGATGGCCTCAAGGCTGGAAGTTCCTCAACCTGATGAAGCACATAGCGTGGAATATCGGGTGACTGACAGGTAGTAAAAGCCGGGCAGGTGATATCAACTGCCCGGCCTCTTCAGCTTAAACTGACTAGATGTGCAGTTCCTGCAACTTCTCTTTCGGCAGCGCCAGCTCTTCGTTGCTGTTGATGCGCACGTCACGTTCCAGAATGCTACGTGCAATATCCTGCGCTTCCTGCAACGAGTGCATCTGGTAAGTGCCACACTGGTAGACGTTCAGTTCCGGGATCTGATTCTGATCCTGCACTTTCAACACGTCTTCCATTGCCGCTTTCCAGGCATCAGCGACGCGCTGTTCATCTGGCGTACCAATCAGACTCATATAAAAACCGGTGCGGCAGCCCATTGGCGAGATATCGATAATCTCTACGCCATTACCGTTAAGATGGTTACGCATAAAACCAGCAAACAGGTGCTCCAGGGTATGGATCCCTCTTTCTGGCATCACTTCTTTGTTCGGTACGCAGAAGCGCAGATCGAACACGGTGATTGCGTCGCCATGCGGGGTGTTCATTGTTTTCGCCACCCGAACTGCAGGCGCTTCCATCCGGGTATGATCGACTGTGAAGCTATCTAACAACGGCATTTAGCCACCTCCGGTAATTTTTTTAAAAATTTTCTGAACTCTTTCTTCCCTGGCGAGTCTGAGTATATGAAAGACGCGCATTTGTTATCATCATCCCTGAATTCAGTGATGAAATTTTGGCCACTCACGAGTGGCCTTTTTCTTTTCTGTCAGGCGTTTTTTTCCAGCCACACCGCAAACGGTTCGGTATCAGCGGCTTCTATTTCCTGCTGACGGCGTTCAGACGCCTCACGCTCGGCGACAAAATCCTCTTCGCGCAGAATTTCCAGTGGCTCTTCACGCAGCAGATTACGGTACGCTTGTGCAAACGCTTTGCCTGTTCCACCAATACCAGTATCAATCATAGACCTTAAGATACGGGCAGAGAAAGTCAGATCGGGATTATCGAAGCAGGCGACCAGTTCATCACACACTTTCTGGTACGCTTCGCCGCCGTTAATGCTATCCAGCGTTTGTGCAACGCGTTTCAGATCGCGGAACAAATCTTTCCCCACTTGCGGTAACGGGAACTGTGCGGTTTCGCAGCCGATACCTAGCGTCAGGCCCGGTTTGCGACCTTCGAGGATCACCCGGTTCCAGTTAACGCGTGTACAGGCAAGTTCGCTACTGCTCATTTCCGGAGCATCAGCCAGCGCACACCAGACCATAAACAGGTCAAGGAATCGCACCTGCTGTTCATCTACACCAATCGGCGAGAACGGATTGATGTCCAGTGAACGCACTTCAATATATTCAATACCGCCACGTAAGAGTGCATCTGAAGGCGACTCGCCGCTACGGGTAACGCGTTTTGGACGAATCGGCGCGTACAGTTCGTTTTCAATCTGCAGCACGTTGCTGTTGATTTGCAGTCGCTTACCGTCTTTCTCAATACCAATCTTCGCATACTCTTCCGATGGCGTTTTGATTGCCTGTTTAAGGCCCGCTACGTACTCGTAGAGATCGTTGAAGGTAATACCAAGATTGCTTTGCGACTTGTTGGTATAGCCAAGATCGCTCAAACGCAGAGAGGTCGCATACGGCAGGTAATACATACCGCACTCGGTTTTCTCAAACGGCAGCGAAGTCGGTTTACCTTGCAGGAAAGAAGAGCAAATAGCCGGAGACGCGCCAAAAAGATAAGGAATAACCCAACCGAAGCGATAGTAGTTGCGGATAACGCGGAAATAGCCCGCAGAAATTTTCTCTTTGGCATCAGCGCCTGAGATATCACCGCACTTCGCTTGCCAGAATGCCATTGGCAAAGAGAAATTGTAGTGCACGCCGGAAATGGTTTGCATCAGTGCGCCGTAGCGATTTTTCAGCCCTTCACGGTAGAGCGTTTTAAAGCGTCCGGTATTAGAAGTGCCGTACTGTGCCAGTTCGATGTCCTGACCTTCCGCGATGTAACATGGCATACTTAACGGCCACATCCGCTCATCGCCCATATTGCGCGCCGTATAACGATGCAGATCGCGCATGAAGGTCAGCATATGATCAATATCATCATCCACTGGTGTAATAAATTCCAGCAATGCTTCCGCAAAATCGGTAGTAATCCATTTATGTGTCAGTGAGCAACCTAATGCTTCAGGATGACCTGTTGTTGCCAGTGTGCCATCAGCATTAACACGCAAAGTTTCGCGCTCCAGCCCACGCTGTATCCCCTTTAACGCCTGAGGATGTTTTTCCAGCCAGGCCAGCGCCTGTGATACGTCCGGGATCAAATTGACCTCCCGCCTGTCAAAATCGTTTTAATTAGCATAACTGTAATGGTGACCATATGTGCAGGCCTACAATTAGTGCCACCACATCATGCCCTGAACGGTAGCTGCTGCAACTGCAACATAACGTAACGCTTTACCAAGGCACAAAAAAAAGATTACCGGCCCCCAGGAGATGCGCATCCATCCCGCTAACAGACACAGTAAATCGCCAACGACGGGCATCCAGCTTAATAATAGCGTGACTGCACCATAGCGTTTCAGCCAGCCGGTAGCTTTCTCTTGCCAGCGCGATGTTTTACACAATGGAAAGAAACGCCCAAGGATAACGTTAGTTAACCCTCCAAGGCTATTACCCATTGTTGCTGTTAATACTAAAACCCAGGGATGACTGATCCCGGAAAGCAACATTGCCACCAGAACGACTTCGGAATTGCCGGGTAATAGTGTAGCGCTGAGAAAACTACTGGCAAACAACGAGAAGAGCGATAACACTTCACTCACAACAAACGAACATCCACAGCGTCCATACCTGCAGCACGGGCAGCCTGAATACCGAAATCTGCATCCTCAAAGACCACACACTGTGTTGGTTGCACGCCCATACGCTGCGCGCACAACAAAAATGTGTCTGGAGCAGGTTTATGGTGTTTGACGTGATCGGCAGCAACGACTGCGTCAAAATAACGACGTAATCCCAGGTGCGTTAACAGCACCTCAGCGATGGCGCTTTCACTCCCCGTCCCCACAGCCATTGGCCGACGACCATGCCAGCTTTTCACCACTTCAACAAGAGGAAGCGGCTCGACGCTATCCAGCAGCATGCTTCTTACCGCCTCTGTTTTTTCACGCGCCAGCGCATGCGGGTCGAGATCAGCCTGATTCAATTCAATGATCGCCTGAGCAATTCGCCAGGTGGGCGAGCCATTAAGTGCAATCATCGCCTGAACATCGTACTGAAGACCGTAGTGTCCTAATACTTCGCGCCACGCTTTACGGTGTGTCGGTTCCGTATCCAGGATAGTGCCATCCATATCAAAAATTAAACCTGCATAACGCTCGTACATGGTCTTCTCGCAAATCGAAAAATATGGCGCTACTTTAGCGTAATTGCTTGATTTTGTCGCTGATGAAGAAGGAGAAGAATATTCAGGATATGGATAAAATAGTTATTTAGAAATGAGATATTTTTGAAGGAAATTTTTTGGAGAATATGGTGCATCCGGGAGGATGACTCACTGGCGTTCGCCCGTTGGGCCGTTGCTAAAGCAACGTTATCCTCCCTGGTGCCTGCGGTTATCACCGTTACCTCTTCCACACCTTCATCAATGAAAGTTACGGAGAATATGGTGCATCCGGGAGGATTCGAACCTCCGACCGCTCGGTTCGTAGCCGAGTACTCTATCCAGCTGAGCTACGGATGCATCGGGAAACTTATTTTACTGCAGATTTTGATATCGCTACTAAAGCCATATCAAGTAAGAGATGGTGCATCCGGGAGGATTCGAACCTCCGACCGCTCGGTTCGTAGCCGAGTACTCTATCCAGCTGAGCTACGGATGCAAATGGCGGTGAGGCGGGGATTCGAACCCCGGATGCAGCTTTTAACCGCATACTCCCTTAGCAGGGGAGCGCCTTCAGCCTCTCGGCCACCTCACCACACGCCTCTTACGAGTGCTTCGAAGAACTTGTTTATCGCTCATCGTCGCTGCGTGGCGCACATATTACTTTCTGAGACTTATAAGTCAAACAATTTTTCCCACACTTTTATCGTTTGCACACTTCACGCGCAATTAGTCTGTAAAAACGTCAAAAAGAGTGTTTTATCAACAGAAAAATGGAGGTCTGACCGATAGCAGTAATGCAAAAAATGGAGACTTAAGTTGAATGAACAGGAGTAAAGCGAAAAGACAATGGAGTGAAGGAGAAATTTTGAGGGTGCGTCTCACCGATAAAGATGAGACGCGGAAAGATTAGTAACTGGACTGCTGGGATTTTTCAGCCTGGATACGCTGGTAGATCTCTTCACGGTGAACAGAAACTTCCTTCGGGGCATTTACGCCAATACGTACCTGGTTGCCCTTTACCCCTAAAACTGTCACGGTGACCTCATCCCCAATCATGAGGGTCTCACCAACTCGACGAGTCAGAATCAGCATTCTTTGCTCCTTGAAAGATTAAAAGAGTCGGGTCTCTCTGTATCCCGGCATTATCCATCATATAACGCCAAAAAGTAAGCAATGACAAACACATTACATGTAAGCAGTCATGGCATTACATTCTGTTAAACCTAAGTTTAGCCGATATACACAACTTCAACCTGACTTTATCGTTGTCGATAGCGTTAATGCGAATGCCGTGAAGCGAGTCCACGGCATTGCCTGACGCTTATATTATTGCAATTTCGCGCTGACCCAGCCTTTCACACTGGCTAACGCTGCAGGTAAGGCCGCAGCATCCGTACCACCGGCTTGCGCCATGTCAGGACGTCCACCACCCTTGCCGCCCACCTGCTGAGCGACCATACCAATCAGTTCCCCTGCTTTCACACGATCTGTGACGTCCTTAGATACGCCTGCAATCAGAGAAACCTTACCTTCGGCTACCGTTGCCAGCACGATAATTGTCGACCCCAGCTGATTTTTTAAATCGTCAACCATGGTACGCAACATTTTCGGCTCAACACCGCCAAGCTCGCTAACCAACAGCTTAACACCATTAACATCAATTGCCTTACTGGAAAGATTTGCGCTCTCCTGTGCGGCAGCTTGTTCTTTAAGCTGTTGTAACTCTTTTTCCAGCTGACGTGTACGTTCCACAACTGAACGCACTTTATCAGCCAGATTATTGCTATCGCCTTTCAGCAGATGTGCAACTTCGCTTAAGCGATCGCTGTCTGCATGAACGGTGGCGATAGCACCTTCTCCGGTTACCGCTTCGATACGGCGAACGCCTGCAGCAGTACCCGATTCAGAGATGATGCGGAACAGACCAATATCACCAGTGCGGCTGGCGTGAGTACCGCCACACAGCTCAGTGGAGAAATCGCCCATGCTCAGCACGCGTACGCGCTCATCATACTTCTCGCCGAACAGCGCCATCGCACCTTTCGCTTTCGCCGCTTCGAGATCCATGATGTTGGTTTCGATAGGCAAGTTACGGCGAATTTGCGCGTTCACCAGCTCTTCGACCGCACGAATCTCTTCTGGTTTCATCGCTTCGTTGTGTGAGAAGTCGAAGCGCAGCACTTTGTCGTTAACCATTGAACCTTTCTGCGATACATGAGTACCCAGAACCTGGCGCAGCGCAGCGTGCATCAGGTGCGTTGCGGAGTGATTCAGACGAATACGGGCGCGACGAGCCTCATCAACATCAGCCTGCACCGCGTCGCCCACTTTCAGAGACCCCGCAGCAAGTTTACCGATGTGACCAATCGCCTGACCGTATTTCTGAGTATCTTCCACCGCAAAGGAGAAGTTAGCGCCTTTCAGTTCGCCTTTATCGCCAACCTGACCGCCAGACTCCGCATAGAATGGCGTTTGATCCAGCACGACCACAGCTTCCTGGCCTGCATTGATGATATCAACCGCTTTGCCATCAACAAACAGCGCAGTCACTTTGCCGTTCAGTTCCAGATGGTCATAGCCTTTAAATTCAGATGCACTGTCAACACGGATCATTGCGTTGTAATCGGCACCAAAGCCGCTGGCTTCGCGCGCACGACGACGCTGCTCTTCCATTGCTGCTTCAAAACCAGCTTCGTCAACTTTGATGTTGCGCTCACGACAAACATCAGCTGTCAGGTCAACCGGGAAGCCGTAGGTGTCGTACAGACGGAAAGCGGTTTCGCCATCCAGCGTATCACCGGAAAGTTTCGCCAGCTCTTCATCCAGCAACGCCAGACCACGCTCCAGTGTACGAGCAAACTGCTCTTCTTCGGTCTTCAGCACCTGCTCAACCTGCGCCTGCTGGCGCTTCAGGTCTTCACCCGCAGAGCCCATAACGTCGATCAGCGGACCAACCAGTTTGTAGAAGAAGGTTTCTTTCGCCCCCAGCATATTGCCGTGACGCACTGCGCGACGAATGATACGACGCAATACATAACCACGGTTTTCGTTGGACGGCATTACGCCATCCGCGACCAAGAACGCACAAGAACGAATGTGGTCAGCGATTACGCGCAGCGATTTATTGCTCAGATCGGTCGCGCCAGTGACTTTCGCTACCGCCTGGATCAGCATGCGGAACAGGTCGATGTCATAGTTAGAGTTAACGTGTTGCAGCACCGCAGCAATACGTTCCAGACCCATACCGGTATCTACAGACGGCTTCGGCAGCGGTTCCATCGTACCGTCAGCCTGGCGGTTGAACTGCATGAAGACGATGTTCCAGATCTCAATGTAGCGGTCGCCGTCTTCTTCCGGACTTCCCGGAGGGCCACCCCAGATGTGATCGCCGTGATCGTAGAAAATTTCGGTGCACGGGCCGCACGGACCAGTGTCACCCATCTGCCAGAAGTTGTCAGATGCGTATGGCGCACCTTTGTTATCACCGATGCGAATAATACGTTCGCGCGGGATCCCGACTTCTTTTTCCCAGATTTCGTAGGCTTCGTCGTCGCTTTCATAGACGGTAACCCACAGACGCTCTTTCGGCAGGGCAAACCATTTTTCGCTGGTCAGCAGTTCCCATGCAAACTGAATAGCATCGTGTTTGAAATAGTCGCCGAAGCTGAAGTTGCCCAGCATTTCGAAGAAGGTATGGTGACGCGCAGTGTAACCGACGTTTTCCAGGTCGTTGTGTTTACCACCCGCACGCACGCAGCGTTGGGAAGTGGTCGCGCGGGAATAATTACGCTTGTCGAGCCCAAGGAACACATCCTTGAACTGATTCATCCCGGCGTTGGTAAACAACAAAGTTGGGTCGTTATGGGGGACCAGGGAGCTGCTGGCAACTACCTGATGTCCCTTACTATGGAAAAAGTCGAGAAACGCCTGACGGATCTCAGCGGTGCTCTTGCTCATAATTATCCTGAAATCAAGCTAACGAAATATCGCCACCAGCTACAGCGTGTCTTGACCGCCGGGCTGGTAACTGAAAAAGTGGGAATAAGATAAGTTTTCTTGACTGGGAAGTAAAATCCCGTATGCGTTCAGTCGGCAAAATTTCGCCAAATCTCCTGGATATCTTCCATCAGATAGCCACGATAGAGCAGAAAACGCTGGATCTTAACTTTTTCTGAAAAGACAGTTGGCAAAGATTCGCCATATTTTCGCGTCGCCTGATCGCGCGCCAGTGCGCACCAGTCGATGTCACATTCTCGCATTGCTTTTTCTGTCGCTTCGCGGGAAATACCTTTCTGATTCAGTTCCTGACGGATACGCGCCGGACCGTAGCCTTTGCGGCTGCGGCTGGCAATAAAGCGTGCCACAAATCGGCTGTCATCTAGATAGCCATGTTCATGGCACCAGGCGATAACGCGTTCGTAATCCTCTGCCGTGGCATCAATCTCTTCCGGGCCATTTTTGCCCATAATCGGTGCCGCGAGTTTACGTCGCAATTCTTGCTCACTGTGATCGCGCACCGCCAGAATGCGTACCGCACGATCCAACAGGCGAGCATATGCCGGGCGACGGGGTGTAGATTCTGTCATGGCATATCCCTAAAACTTAAAAAAGTAAAAGGGCCGCAAATGCGCCCCTGAGAATGATGACAAACGCAAAATTGCCTGATGCGCTACGCTTATCAGGCCTACGCAATTTCTGCAATCTATTGAAATTGCACGTTTTTGTAGGCCAGATAAGGCGTTCACGCCGCATCCGACATGAACAACGCGCACGTTGTCAACATCAGGGCCGCAAATGCGGCCCTGAGAATGATGACAAACGCAAAATTGCCTGATGCGCTACGCTTATCAGGCCTACGTAATCTCTGCAATCTATTGAAACTGCATGTTTTGTAGGCCGGATAAGGCGTTCACACCGCATCCGGCATGAACAACGCGCACATTGTCAACAATCTCAGGGCCGCAAATGCGCCCCTGAGAATGATGACAAACGCAAAATTGCCTGATGCGCTACGCTTATCAGGCCTACGTAATCTCTGCAATCTATTGAAATTGCACGTTTTGGTAGGCCGGATAAGGCGTTCACACCGCATCCGGCATGAACAACGCGCACATTGTCAACAATCTGAGGGCCGCAAATGCGCCCCCTCAGAATGATGACAAACGCAAAATTGCCTGATGCGCTACGCTTATCAGGCCTACGCAATTTCTGCAATCTATTGAAATTGCACGTTTTGGTAGGCCGGATAAGGCGTTCACGCCGCATCCGACATGAACAACGCGCACATTGTCAACATCAGGGCCGCAAATGCGCCCCTGAGAATGATGACAAACGCAAAATTGCCTGATGCGCTACGCTTATCAGGCCTACGCAATTTCTGCAATCTGTTGAAATTGCACGTTTTGGTAGGCCGGATAAGGCGTTCACGCCGCATCCGGCATGAACAACGCGCGCATTGTCAACAATCTCAGGGCCGCAAATGCGGCCCTGGTTTTGCAAAACAAACGAAGAAAGTATTACCCAGTGCGGAATTTCCCCTCACCCTAAACACCAAAGGCTCAAGGGACTGTCCGTGCTCACTTTATGTATTATCATCAATAAATAACGATTAAAAATCTTCGTTAGTTTCTGCTACGCCTTCGCTGTCATCTACAGAGAAATCCGGCGTGGAGTTTGGGTTGCTCAGCAGCAGCTCACGCACTTTCTTCTCGATCTCTTTCGCGGTTTCCGGGTTGTCTTTCAGCCATGCAGTCGCATTCGCTTTACCCTGGCCGATCTTCTCACCTTTGTAGCTGTACCACGCGCCTGCTTTCTCGATCAGCTTTTCTTTCACGCCCAGGTCAACCAGTTCACCATAAAAGTTGATACCTTCGCCGTAAAGGATCTGGAATTCAGCCTGTTTAAACGGCGCAGCGATTTTGTTCTTCACCACTTTCACGCGGGTTTCACTACCCACCACGTTTTCGCCCTCTTTCACCGCGCCGATACGACGGATGTCGAGACGAACAGAGGCGTAGAATTTCAGCGCATTACCACCGGTCGTGGTTTCCGGGTTACCGAACATCACACCAATTTTCATACGGATCTGGTTGATGAAGATCAGCAGCGTGTTGGACTGCTTCAGGTTACCCGCCAGCTTACGCATTGCCTGGCTCATCATACGTGCCGCAAGGCCCATGTGAGAGTCGCCGATTTCGCCTTCGATTTCCGCTTTCGGCGTCAGTGCCGCCACGGAGTCAACGACGATAACGTCTACTGCGCCAGAACGCGCCAGGGCGTCACAGATTTCCAGTGCCTGCTCGCCGGTGTCCGGTTGAGAGCACAGCAGGTTGTCGATATCAACGCCCAGTTTACGTGCATAGATTGGATCCAGCGCGTGTTCAGCATCGATAAACGCACAGGTTTTACCTTCGCGCTGGGCAGCAGCGATCACCTGCAACGTCAGTGTAGTTTTACCGGAAGATTCCGGTCCGTAAATTTCGACGATACGGCCCATCGGCAGACCACCTGCCCCAAGCGCGATATCCAGCGAAAGCGAACCGGTAGAAATGGTTTCTACATCCATGGAACGGTCTTCACCCAGGCGCATGATGGAGCCTTTACCAAATTGCTTCTCAATCTGGCCCAGTGCTGCCGCCAACGCTTTCTGTTTGTTTTCGTCGATAGCCATTTTTACTCCTGTCATGCCGGGTAATACCGGATAGTCAATATGTTCTGTTGAAGCAATTATACTGTATGCTCATACAGTATCAAGTGTTTTGTAGAAATTGTTGCCACAAGGTTTGCAATGCATACGCTGTAGCCTGACGACGCACCGCACCACGGTCACCGCTGAAGCATTCCCGGCGGGTAATACCTTCGCCGCGGGCAGTGGCAAAAGCAAACCAGACGGTGCCGACAGGTTTCTCTTCACTGCCACCATCCGGCCCAGCGATACCGCTGATAGACACGGCATAATCAGCACGAGCCGCTTTCAGTGCGCCTATCGCCATTTCCACCACGACAGGTTCACTCACCGCACCATGCTGCACCAGCGTCTCTTCGCGTACGCCGATCATCTGCGCTTTGGCTTCGTTACTGTAGGTGACAAATCCGCGTTCAAACCAGGCGGAACTGCCGGCAATATCGGTAATCACTTTTGCGACCCAGCCGCCGGTACAAGACTCGGCAGTTGTGACAGTTGCGCCACGGGCTTTCAGCGCCTGCCCAACCTGTTCGCTTAACTGCATCAGTTCACTGTCGGTCATTTCAACCTCTGTCAGTCAAAAATTTATGCCGGACAAGATAGCACTTTCCCGCAGAAGATGGGGACGAGCGATTCATTTTACGAGTCGCATTCCGAAATAAGACTGTTACGACCAACCAGTAAAGAAAAAAGGCTACCATGCCGCATTCATATTGATATGTATTCACAGGGAGAGAAAAGCAATGACAACAATGAAAACGGATAACACCCCACAAAACGTGCTCAAACAGACCACGCAAATGCGCATGTGGGTCACCATTGGCGGCGTCAGCGCCCTGGTTGCAGTGGTATGTAAAATTTTATCTTCTGGCTATCTTGAACCTTTCGACTTCGGCCAGGCTGCATTAGGCGTTGTCTGCCTGGGATATGCGATATCGCTATCGAAAAAAATCAAGCAATTACGTCATTCGAATAAACAGTAAGAAAGCAGAGGGAAGTTTAACCTCCCTCTTGCAAATAGTTACTGCACACGCGCCAGGGCCACAGCTTGTCCTAACTGCCAGACCGCCATTGCGTAATGAGTACTGTGGTTGTAACGGGTAATGGTGTAAAAGTTCGGCAAACCATACCAGTACTGGTAACCGCTACCAACATCCAGGCGCAGTAAGCTGGCCTGCTGATGATTGCCCAGCGGCTGCTGCGGCGTTAGTCCAGCTGCGGCAAGTTGTGAAATGCTGTACCTGGTTTTGAAGCCATTCGGTAAGCCTGGCGCCTGACCGTTTGCCATCACCGCAACCTGATCGCCTTTCACCCAGCCGTGCGCTTTGAAATAGTTCGCCACGCTACCGATGGCATCAACCGGGTCCCACAGGTTGATATGCCCGTCGCCGCTAAAATCCACTGCATATTGTTTATAAGACGATGGCATAAACTGACCGTAGCCCATCGCACCGGCAAAGGAACCTTTCAGATTGAGCGGATCGTCCTGCTCGTCGCGCGCCATCAGCAGGAAGGTTTCCAGTTCACCAGAGAAATACTCCGCGCGGCGTGGGTAGTTAAATGACAGCGTTGCCAGCGCATCAAGAATGCGGGTTTTCCCCATCACACGTCCCCAGCGGGTTTCCACGCCGATAATCCCGACGATAATTTCTGGCGGTACACCGTACACCTGCCACGCGCGATTTAGCGCATCTTCATACTGATTCCAGAAAACCACACCGTTCTGCACGTTGTCCGGCGTAATAAATTTCTTGCGATAACGCAGCCATGCGCCATTAGGACCTGATGGCGGTTTCACCGCAGTAGTTGGCGCCTGGTTATCCATCAGCCGCAATACCGAATCCAGACGTTTTGCCTGGGAGAGAATTTCCTGCAACTGCTGACGATCGAAACCGTGTTTGTTCACCATTTTGTCGATGAACTGTTGGGCATTCGGGTTATTAGCGAAGTCACCGCCCATCTGCATCACATTGTGCTGCGGCTCAAGCAGGAAGCCGCCAGACGGCGTTCCGGTGGTCGTTTCAGTCTCTGTAGGTTTTGGCTTGCTGCTACAGGCGGCAAGCAACACAAAAAGGGGAAGCAATGTTACATAACGACGCTTGAACATGAGAGGTCCATTTAACAGATTCAACCAGGGGCAAGTATGGTAAAGCATCCCGCCCCGCACAAGGAAGCGGTTGTCACTGCCCGATACGGACTTTACATAACTCAACTCATCCTCCTCACTATCTTTTTATGCAAGCTTTCAAATTAAAATATTTATCTTTCATTTTGCGATCAAAATAACACTTTTAAATCTTTCGATCTGATTAGATTAGGTTGCTGTTTGGTAATAAAACAATAAATTCTGAAGGAGAGAACAATGATAGAAACCATTACTCATGGCGCAGAGTGGTTTATCGGGCTGTTCCAAAAGGGCGGAGAGGTGTTTACCGGTATGGTGACCGGCATTCTTCCGCTGTTGATTAGCCTGCTGGTTATCATGAACGCACTGATTAATTTTATCGGTCAGCATCGTATTGAACGTTTTGCTCAACGTTGTGCCGGTAACCCTGTTTCCCGTTACCTGCTGCTTCCGTGCATTGGCACGTTTGTCTTTTGTAATCCGATGACCTTAAGCCTGGGTCGCTTTATGCCGGAAAAGTACAAACCCAGCTATTACGCGGCGGCCTCTTATAGCTGCCACTCGATGAATGGCCTCTTCCCCCATATCAACCCAGGTGAACTGTTTGTTTATCTTGGCATTGCCAGCGGTCTGACGACGCTGAATTTGCCACTTGGCCCACTGGCGGTGAGCTATCTGCTGGTTGGTCTGGTCACCAATTTCTTCCGCGGCTGGGTGACCGATCTGACCACCGCGATTTTTGAGAAAAAGATGGGCATTCAACTTGAACAAAAAGTTCACCTGGCAGGAGCAACATCATGACGCATATTCGGATCGAAAAAGGAACGGGTGGCTGGGGCGGCCCGCTTGAGCTGGAAGCCACGCCGGGCAAAAAAATCGTCTATATCACCGCCGGTACCCGACCTGCGATTGTCGACAAACTGGCACAGCTTACTGGCTGGCAAACTATCGACGGATTTAAAGAGGGTGAACCCGCAGAGGCAGAAATTGGTGTCGCGGTAATCGACTGTGGCGGCACATTACGCTGCGGCATCTATCCGAAACGACGTATTCCTACCATTAATATCCACTCGACGGGCAAGTCCGGTCCGCTGGCGCAGTATATTGTAGAAGATATTTATGTCTCTGGCGTAAAAGAAGAAAACATCACTGTAGTGGGTGATGCGACACCACACCCCTCCTCCGTGGGTCGTGACTATGACACCAGCAAGAAAATCACCGAACAAAGCGATGGTTTACTGGCGAAGGTGGGAATGGGTATGGGGTCTGCCGTTGCCGTGTTGTTTCAATCTGGCCGTGACACCATCGACACTGTATTAAAAACCATTCTGCCGTTTATGGCGTTCGTCTCGGCGCTCATTGGCATCATTATGGCTTCCGGCCTTGGTGACTGGATTGCCCACGGTCTTGCTCCGCTGGCGAGCCATCCACTGGGTCTGGTAATGCTGGCGCTCATCTGCTCCTTCCCGCTGCTTTCACCTTTCCTCGGCCCAGGCGCCGTTATCGCACAGGTTATCGGCGTATTGATCGGTGTGCAGATTGGTCTCGGCAATATTCCACCACATCTGGCTTTACCAGCGCTGTTTGCCATCAACGCGCAGGCGGCCTGCGACTTCATCCCGGTCGGTTTGTCGCTCGCGGAAGCCCGTCAGGACACGGTGCGCGTCGGCGTCCCTTCTGTACTGGTGAGCCGCTTTTTAACCGGCGCGCCGACTGTACTGATCGCCTGGTTTGTCTCCGGTTTTATCTATCAATAGAGGCTGAAACATGACCGTTATTTATCAGACCACCATCACCCGTATCGGCGCGAGTGCCACTGACGCCCTTAGCGACCAGATGCTCATCACCTTTCGTGAAGGCGCGCCTGCGGATCTCGAAGAGTATTGCTTCATTCATTGCCACGGCGAGTTGAAAGGTGCACTCCGTCCCGGTTTGCAATTTTCACTCGGGCAGCATCGTTATCCGGTGACGGCCATTGGTAGCGTGGCAGAAGACAACCTTCGCGAGCTGGGTCATGTCACCCTGCGCTTCGATGGTTTAAGCGAAGCGGAATTTCCGGGCACTGTCCATGTGGCAGGTCCTGTCCCCGACGATATCGCGCCGGGATCGGTTTTGAAGTTTGAATTAGTTAAGGAGTAAAAAATGAATCAGGTTGCCGTTGTCATCGGTGGTGGGCAAACCCTGGGCGCGTTCCTGTGCCACGGTCTGGCTGCCGAGGGGTATCGCGTCGCAGTTGTCGATATTCAGAGCGACAAAGCCGCAAATGTGGCACAAGAAATTAACGCCGAATATGGTGAAGGTATGGCGTACGGTTTTGGTGCTGACGCCACCAGCGAGCAGAGCGTTCTGGCGCTCTCTCGTGGGGTAGATGAAATCTTTGGTCGCGTGGATTTGCTGGTCTACAGCGCCGGAATAGCAAAAGCAGCCTTTATCAGCGACTTCCAGCTCGGCGATTTTGACCGTTCGCTACAGGTGAATCTGGTGGGTTATTTCCTGTGTGCTCGTGAATTTTCGCGTTTGATGATCCGCGACGGAATTCAGGGACGCATTATTCAGATCAACTCGAAATCCGGCAAAGTGGGCAGCAAACATAACTCTGGCTACAGCGCAGCGAAATTTGGTGGCGTCGGGCTGACTCAATCATTGGCGCTGGATCTGGCAGAGTACGGCATTACGGTACATTCGCTGATGCTCGGTAACCTGCTGAAATCGCCGATGTTCCAGTCACTGTTGCCACAATACGCGACCAAGCTAGGTATCAAACCGGATCAAGTCGAGCAGTATTACATCGATAAAGTACCGCTCAAACGCGGCTGCGATTATCAGGACGTGCTGAATATGCTGCTGTTCTATGCCAGTCCTAAGGCATCGTACTGCACTGGTCAGTCGATCAATGTCACCGGCGGTCAGGTGATGTTCTGATCAACAGCGGAGATCCTTTAAGGATCTCCGCGAGACTAATAAAATGCCTGATGCGCTACGCTTATCAGGCCTACAGGACTTCCGCCACTACATTAAGGAGAAGGAATGGTATCTGCACTCATCACCGTCGCCGTTATCGCCTGGTGTGCGCAACTGGCCTTAGGCGGTTGGCAAATTTCTCGTTTTAACCGTGCCTTCGACGCACTTTGCCAGCAAGGCCACGTTGGCGTGGGTCGTTCCAGCGGGCGCTTTAAACCACGGGTCGTGGTCGCCATCGCGCTGGACGATCAGCTGCGCATCGTCGACACCTTGTTTATGAAAGGACTGACCGTCTTCGCCCGACCACAAAAAATTCCCGCAATTACGGGCATGCATTCTGCTGATTTACAGCCCGATGTGATCTTTCCCCATGATCCACTATCACAGAATGCTCTATCATTGGCGCTTAAACTGAAACGTGGATAATTTCGTTGTGAATGTTACTTGCTTGCGAAGTTATCATTTTGAAACCTAAATCAGGTAATCACGCCCATGAAACCTCGTCAGCGTCAGGCCGCCATTCTGGAGTACCTGCAAAAGCAGGGGAAATGCTCGGTTGAAGAATTGGCGCAATACTTTGACACCACAGGCACAACCATTCGCAAAGATCTGGTGATTCTGGAACATGCCGGAACCGTCATTCGTACCTATGGCGGGGTAGTGTTGAATAAAGAGGAATCCGACCCACCTATCGATCATAAAACGCTCATCAACACCCACAAGAAAGAGCTGATTGCAGAAGCTGCCGTTAGTTTTATTCATGATGGCGATTCGATCATTCTTGATGCTGGCAGTACCGTTTTGCAGATGGTACCCCTGCTCTCACGCTTTAATAACATCACAGTGATGACCAACAGCCTGCATATCGTCAATGCGCTATCCGAACTGGATAACGAACAAACCATCCTGATGCCAGGTGGAACGTTTCGTAAAAAATCGGCCTCATTTCACGGGCAGCTGGCAGAGAATGCCTTCGAACATTTCAGTTTCGATAAATTGTTTATGGGCACCGACGGCATCGATCTCAATGCGGGCGTAACCACATTCAACGAGGTCTATACCGTCAGTAAGGCGATGTGTAATGCCGCGCGCGAAGTCATTTTGATGGCTGACTCATCGAAGTTTGGCCGTAAAAGCCCCAACGTGGTTTGTAGTCTTGAAAGCGTCGATAAGCTGATTACCGACGCAGGTATCGATCCAGCGTTTCGTCAGGCGCTGGAAGAGAAAGGGATCGATGTGATCATAACCGGAGAGAGCAATGAGTGAAGCACTACTGAACGCGGGACGTCAGACGTTAATGCTGGAGTTGCAGGAAGCAAGCCGTTTACCGGAACGTCTGGGCGATGATTTTGTTCGCGCTGCCAATATTATCCTGCACTGCGAAGGCAAAGTGGTGGTTTCGGGAATTGGCAAATCGGGCCACATTGGTAAGAAAATCGCCGCAACGCTTGCCAGCACCGGCACACCGGCTTTTTTTGTCCACCCGGCAGAGGCACTACACGGCGATCTGGGGATGATTGAAAGCCGAGATGTGATGTTGTTTATCTCTTACTCCGGTGGCGCGAAGGAACTGGATCTGATTATTCCGCGTCTGGAAGATAAATCTATCTCACTGCTGGCGATGACCGGCAAAGCGACATCACCGCTGGGTCTGGCGGCGAAAGCGGTGCTGGATATCTCCGTAGAACGCGAAGCCTGTCCGATGCACCTTGCGCCGACCTCCAGCACCGTCAATACCCTGATGATGGGAGACGCACTGGCGATGGCTGTCATGCAAGCACGCGGCTTTAATGAAGAAGATTTTGCCCGCTCCCACCCAGCAGGGGCACTGGGCGCTCGCTTGCTGAATAAAGTGCACCATCTGATGCGCCGTGATGACGCTATTCCGCAGGTAGCGTTAACCGCCAGCGTGATGGATGCGATGCTGGAACTCAGCCGCACCGGTCTGGGATTGGTGGCAGTGTGCGACGATCAACGACTGGTGAAAGGCGTATTTACCGACGGCGATTTACGCCGCTGGCTGGTTGGCGGCGGCGCACTCACTACGCCAGTTAGTGAAGCAATGACGGTCGGCGGCACCACATTACAGGCACAAAGTCGCGCTATCGACGCCAAAGAGCTCCTGATGAAGCGCAAAATCACTGCCGCCCCGGTGGTGGATGAAAACGGCAAACTCACCGGTGCGATTAACCTGCAGGATTTCTATCAGGCCGGGATTATTTAATCCTTCAGACCCAGACGTTTCGCCAGCCGATGCAGGCGGGCGACTGTGCCCAAAATGTCGGATGCGACGCTGACGCGTCTTATCCGACCTACGGGAAGCGCATGTGTAGGCCGGATAAGGCGTTTACGCCGCATCCGGCAATGGTATCCAAACGCAACACGTTTTATCCGTTCTGGACTTCACCCGCTAACCAACGCGCTGCAACAATAACCCCCTGCCCCAGAGACAACCCGCCATCACCCGCCGGTAAACTCTGTGGAAAGAGCAATGTGAAATCAGCGAGATAATGTGCCAGACGTGCGCGCAGCAAACGGTTATGAATAACCCCACCGCTAAATACCAGTGTAGTGATACCGCGCATCGTGGCTTGCTCACGCATCAACGCAGCAAAACCCTGCGCCAGCGCATCATGAAATGCCCACGCACGCTGATTAACCGGAGCCTGCCAGCTCAGCCACTGCTGCCAGAAAGTGGCGAGATCCAGTTGATTGTCCACCAGCGGCATCGTCACCGGATGCGTCACTCCGTGGCACGAAGCTGCAAGCGCCTCCAGAGCACAAGCTGCTTCACCTTCATAACTTAACGTGGCTGGTGCACAACCCAACGCCGCCGCTACGGCATCGAACAACCGCCCACACGATGACGCCAGCGGTGCATTAATTCCACGCTCAATGGCTCGCGCCAGCACGCTCCAGTTTTGCTTTTGCACACTTGCCGTTTCGGGATAATTCTGCCACTCCGGCACAAAGCGCAGGCACTGCGCCAGCAGGTTTCGCCACGGCTGCTTCGCCGCCAAATCGCCACCCGGAAGCGCCACCGCAGGCAAGCCGCCCAGGTGCTGGCATTTGCGATAGTTCACCCGCAGGCACTCGCCGCCCCACAAAGCGCCGCTCTCGCCCATACCAATACCGTCGAGCGTCAGAGCAATGACATCACAGCCATCCAGCGGCCACTGATGCTCTGCCAGACACGCCGCCGCGTGGGCATGGTGATGCAGCACCGTTTGCGTCGGCAGATTCATTTCGCGCGCCCACTGGCTGGAGACATAGCCCGGATGCGCGTCATGCACAACGTATTGTGGGGTGAAATCGTAGATGTTTTGCATCAGACGTAACGCTTCGCGCCACTGCATCAGGATGCCATCATCACTCAAATCGCCCAGATGCTGACTCAACACGGCTTGTCCACCGCGCACCAGACAGAAGGTATTTTTCAGATCGGCACCAAGGCACAGTATTGGCGGCACATTTTTAAAGCCAGACGGCAAGGCCAGTGCGTCCGGTACATAGCCCCGCGAACGACGCAGCATTTCGCCGCTTTCGCGCACCACCGAATCATCCATACGCTGCACGATGTCGCGGTTATGTCTCAAGAATCCGTCGGCAATGCCCTGCAAATCCTCCAGAGCCTGTTCGTTACTGATAGCCGGTGGTTTACCGCTCAGGTTGCCGGAGGTCATCACCAGCGGGCATTGCAGTTCCTGTAACAGCAAATGCTGGAGCGGGTTCGCAGGCAACATCACCCCGACTTCGTTAAGGCCAGGAGCGATATCATCACAAAGCTCAGGAACGCATTTTTTATCTACCAGCACAATCGGCGCGGCGGGCGTGGTGAGCAACTGGCGCACGGCTTCTGGTAAATCGTCTGCCACTGGCAACATGACCGCCAGCGGTTTCGCCGGGCGATGTTTGCGTGCCCGAAGTGTCGCCACCGCGTTACTGTTACGTGCATCGCAGGCAAGATGAAACCCGCCAATCCCTTTGATGGCAACAATCCTTCCTGCTTTTAACTGTGCGACAGCCGCCTGTAAAGCCGCTTCTTGTTCAGCATGTTCACCATGACTTACCCATTCAAGATGCGGGCCACATTCCGGGCAGGCCACCGGCTGGGCGTGGAAGCGACGATCGAGCGGGTCGCGGTACTCTTTATCACAGGCCGGACATAGCGGAAACGCCGCCATCACGGTAAACGGACGGTCGTAAGGCATCGCGCGAATAATGGTGAAACGTGGGCCACAGTGAGTACAGTTGATAAACGGATAACGCCAGCGCCGCTCGCCAGGGGTATTCATTTCAGCAAGGCAAGCAGGGCAAGTGGCAGCATCGGGAACAATTTGCGTATTCATGGCGCCGCCTGCGCTCTGGCGGATAGTGAACTCAGTGGGCAGTTGTGACCAGATAAACGGTTCCTGCTCGACGCTATCAATACGCGCCAGCGGCGGGCAGTGTTGATGCAATTGAACAAGAAACGTTTCCGGGTCTTCCAGCAACCGGACTTCTACGCCATCGCCGTCATTACAGACATCGCCGTGAAGATTTAATTGCTGTGCCAGTTGCCAGACAAATGGACGAAAACCGACGCCCTGCACTTTGCCACGAATACGCAGTTGGACACCGCAAGATGTGTTTTTTGCCATTGAGTTATTCCCGCCATCATGAATTGCGTACCCCGCCCTGCCGGACACGAGCGCGTCGCATCCAGCAGTCACAGGTCGGCGATACCGCCCGCTCCGTATTCTACGAATATTTCCGGGAATTCCTTTGATGCCAGAACATTTCTGTAAGATTTTTTAGAACATCAGCGCCGTGCGGCGGCGTTTTTCTGCGCTCAGTTGTTCAAGTTTATTACGATCGACACAAATCAGCGCATGGGTCGGGCAAGCCGCCATACACGCCGGACCGTCTTCACGATGGTTACAGAGGTCGCATTTATTGGCTTCGGCTTTGTCAGCTCGTACGTTAAGCCCTGTGCCGCTGTTGCGAATAACCGGACGCACCACCACTTCCATCGCGCCATACGGGCAAGCTACAACACAAGTTTTGCAACCAATGCAACGTTCCTGCATGACATGAACAAACCCTTTATCACGGCTGATAGCACCATTCGGGCAGACGTTAGCGCACGGTGCATCTTCACACTGACGGCAGACTGTCGCCGTGGAAATGTTCACACCTTTAATGACATGAATTCGCGGTAAAAAAGTTTCCGGGGTCAGCGATGCACAGTCCTGATTCTTCTGATGAGAAACCACGCACGCCACTTCACAGGTACGGCAGCCAATACATTTACTCGCGTCAGCAATGATGAAACGGTTCATCAAATTCTCCAGCAATGACAGTTAATGCGCCGATACATTCACAAATCATGCCAGTTTTTAATTTACTGTTATTTAAAGAAAATAATTTTTGTAATGCTGCAAAAACACTGTCATCGACACTAGTGACGATGACATGTGATGACAGTGTTTATCGCGGAAATGCAATGAGAGACTCGCAGTAGATCAAGCGCCGTAATAGTGTACGGTGCCATGGCAAAAATCAATAAACAGGGACGCCCTTGTAGGCTCGATAAACCGGGCGCATCAGGCCATTTATGTTTACCATCAGTCTGACTGATTCTTCGTCGTGAAAAGTCAGTTCTGATTCACCCCATCAAGCACATCCCCTGTTATCAAACAACGCTGCGTCAGCGCCAAATCTTCCGTTTGCGGGTCACGCCCGGCAATGGGTTTGAGGACGAGTTTACGGTTGGGGCTATAAGTAAAACGCGTGAGCGCGGGATAGCTTAGCTTGCCAAACCAGCCGTGAACACGTTGCCATTTGGCGTCTTTTACCTGATACAGGCTGGTTATCCAGTAACCAGAATTAAACTGCATATCCAGCAATTGTGTGTGGCCATTGCCTTGCAAATCCAGCAAATCATCTACGCCAGTTTTGCTTGCGGTGTAGAATCCCCAGGGTTCAAAGACACAGGGACGACCATCGCGCGTGAACGTCATAAGGATTAAATGTGCATAAGGAGCCAGACCATTACCAGCACTTGGTAACCAGATAACCAGATCCTGAATGCCGTTACGATCCAGATCGGTGCGATAGAGTTGCCCTTTGCCCGCCATATTTGCCAGCATACCCACAGGCACCGTCCAGGATTTACCGGCGCGGTCTTTAGCGGTTAATTGCCAGTAATCCTCTTCATTTGGCATCTTCTCAAGCGTCACGCCAGCAACGCCAACTTTTCTAAAATGCCAGTTTTGCTCGGTAAAATAAGGCATGTTCAGGAGAGGTTTCAGCGCCCGCTTTTGCGCGTATTCGCTGTCACTCATCGGCAGATATTCGGTAAAGCTGGTAGCCTGCGCAGGAAGCACTAAGCAAAATAAAAAAGCACACATCCTTGTCCAGATTTTCATATCCCTGAATGCCTTAAGAAAGAATTACTCTTCTTCCACTTCTAACTGCGCAAATCCACCATTCCCTTCCCAACCGTCCAGCCGCTGATAAACGGTTTCCACCGCATCTTTAATCGGCTGGGTCATCGGGTAGTAAAAGCCGACGATATCCGGCTGGATGCCGAGGAAAATGACCTCGCCAATATCTTCTTTCAACTGATCGATAAGATAGTTCAGCGGCATGTTATGGGTAGTCATCATAAACATCTCGGCGATGTCATCCGGGTCGATAATGCGGATCTCGCCGGGGTTTAGCCCCATATCAGTGGCATCGACAATCAACAGTCGTTTCGGGCGCAGTTCTCGGATAGCGACAATGTCGTTTTCCGGTGCGCTACCGCCGTCAATCACCACCCAGTTACCTTTCGGCGCGACGGCGCACTTTTCTGCCAGCAGCGGGCCTGCGCCATCATCGCCCATCATGCTATTGCCAACACAGAGTAAAACGTCAGTCACGCAGTCTCCTCACCATCAAATAGATGGCGTTTTCCTGATGAATATCATGCAGCATACTTAACAGCATTGTACTCCATTCTTTCTGCTGCGAAGTTTGCGCAGTCCGGGCTTTATCGAATGCTTTGGCCAGCATCGGCACATGGTTAATGTCGATGACGATCTCACCGTACTTCGGTACGCCTTCCATTTTGCGGCGGGCTTCGCTGCCCGCCTCCAGCGTGGCAATCCATGCCAGATATTCATCCCACGAGCAGGTGAGCGCCGCTTCCAGGCAATCGATAATCCCAAGGTGGTGACCAATCGCCAGGCTGTAATAGACCACCTGCTGCGCCTCGGCGGGCGTGGCATCGTTCTCATCAATAAATTTACGGCTCAGTTGACTGAACACCACCTTTTCACTCATCGGATACGCACCTCTTCAACAACATGATTCAGATGGCTGACAATCTCGTTCAGACGCGGATCATTTTCCGCTTCCAGCCAGCGTGCAACCTGCTCTTCGCCCTGCCCTAAATGTGTCAGGAAGTCATCGGCAATCTGGCGACCGTAACGATAACCCGCCAGGCGGCGTGCTTCACGGTCTACTTTCACACGCAGCGGCTGCACCATATTGCCATGCAGAATCTCTGCCGGTTGGTCATCCAGTTCACCCGGCCCACGGGCGTGAATTTTCTGCTCCAGCAGGCCGAGCGCCATCGCAAAGCCGTACAGCGTGGCGGCAGGCGTTGGCGGGCATCCAGGAATATAGACATCTACCGGGACGATTTTATCCGTACCGCCCCACACGCAGTAGAGATCGTGGAAGATCCCGCCGCTGTTACCACAGGCACCGTAGGAGATACAGATTTTCGGGTCCGGCGCGGACTGCCACGCACGCAGCGCAGGGGATCGCATTGCACGAGTAACCGCACCGGTAAACAGTAAAATATCCGCATGACGCGGTGAAGGAACGACTTTAATGCCGAAGCGTTCTGCATCAAATAGCGGCGATAAGGTAGCGAAAATTTCAATTTCGCAGCCGTTGCAGCCGCCGCAGTCCACGCGGTAAACGTAGGCAGAACGTTTGATTTTTTTCAGTAACGACGCCTTCATGCTGGCGATGGATTCATCCACCGTCATAGGGACCGGAATGCCGTTGGCGTCACGGGGGCCTAATAAATTGCTCATCAGATGGCCTCTTTCATATGGCGAGTCAGTTCAATACGGTCGGACGGCACCAGGCATTTCTGGCGCTTACATTCCGGGCAAGTCTCAAAGCTTTCGCGGTGGTTTTCCGCGCGGCTGTCGCCGTTGTGCTTAAGCAGCGCAATGGCGTAGTCGATCTCTTTCTGGACAGCGAAAGGACGATTGCAGACACGGCAGTTGCACAGCGCAAAGCGGGACTGTTGCAGGAAATCTTCTTTCTTCCACACCGCCAGTTCGTACTCTTGCGACAGTTTGATCGCCGCCGTCGGGCAAACTTCTTCGCAGCGTCCACAGAAGATGCACCGCCCAAGATTGAACTGCCAGGCCAGCTCACCGGTGGCGAGATCCGTTTCAACCGTTAAAGCGTTTGACGGGCAGGCATTGACGCAGGCCGCGCAGCCAATGCACTGCTGCGGGTTCTGCTCTGGCTTACCACGGAAGTTTTTATCAACCGCAATCGGCTCCAGCGGGTAAGACGAGGTCGCCGTGCCGGTTTTGATGACTTTTTTGATAAAGGTAAACATGGCGATTCCTTATTTCAGCGGCGAGTTTTTACGCTCAATGCTGTAACGCTCGAGCTCTTTGTACGGCACCACTTTGCTCTTCTTCTTACGTACATCGACCACGGTCATGCGGTCGGTACAGGAGTAGCAAGGGTCCAGGCTACCGATAATCAGCGGCGCATCGGAAACGGTGTTGCCGCGCAGCATGTAGCGCAGAGTCGGCCAGTTCGCGTAGGTCGCCGCACGACAGCGCCAGCGGTACAGCTTCTGGTTGTCGCCGGTCATGCTCCAGTGGATATCATCGCCACGCGGCGCTTCGGCAAAGCCCAGCGCAAAGCGGTGCGGAATGTAGGTAAATCCTTCCACCGCCAGCGGACCGCCCGGTAGGTTATCGAGACCAAAGTCAATCATGTTCAGCGCGGTATAAACTTCGTTGATACGCACTTTCAGACGGGAAATCACATCACAGCCTTGCTCGCTATGCACTTCCATCGGCAACAAACCATAGCCGACAAACGGGTGATCGGCTCGGGTATCGCGAGCGTGACCACTGGCACGGACCATCGGACCAACGTTGCTGAAATCGCGGGCGATCTCCGGATCAAGGCGACCAACGCCTACGGTGCGTTGTTCCATATTCGGTGTACTCAGCAGTACATCCACCAGCTCCTGTACTTCACGGCGCATCTGTTGCGCCAGCTGGCGGGTCTGGATCATGTCGTCTTTCAGCAGATCGCGTCGAATGCCGCCGATCAGGTTCAGGCCGTAGGTTTTACGCGCACCGGTCAGGATCTCTGCCATTTTCATGGAGGCTTCGCGCACGCGGAAGAACTGCATAAAGCCGGAGTCAAAGCCGGTAAAGTGGCAGGCGAGACCGAGGTTCAGCAGGTGCGAGTGCAGGCGTTCCACTTCCAGCAGAATGGCGCGGATCATCTGTGCGCGTTCTGGCACTACGATGCCCATCGCATTCTCAACGGAGGTGGTGTACGCCGTGCTGTGCGCAAAGCCGCAGATGCCGCACACACGGTCGGAGAGAAAGGTCACTTCGTTATAACCCATGCGGGTTTCTGCCAGTTTTTCCATACCGCGATGGACGTAGAAGAGGCGGTAGTCGGCGTCGATAATGTTTTCGCCATCGACGAACAGACGGAAGTGGCCCGGTTCGTCGGAAGTGACGTGCAGCGGACCAATCGGCACGACATTGTTTTTCTTGTCGCCCAGTTCGTTGATGAACTCGTAGGTTTCAGCGTCGGTGGTCGGAGCCGGACGTTGACGATAATCCATGCTGTCTTTACGTAGCGGGTAGAGCTCATCCGGCCAGTCATCCGGCAGCACCAGACGGCGTTCATCCGGCAGGCCAACCGGAATCAAACCGTACATATCGCGCACTTCACGCTCGCCCCACACCGCCGCCGGAACGCGCGGCGTCACGGACGGATATTCCGGTTTATTGGCATCAACTTCGACGCGCACCGTGATCCAGCATTTGGTGCCCTGCTCCATCGACAGCACGTAGTAGACAGCGTAATGACCATTCAACTTACGTTCGTCGTTACCAAATAGTACTGACAGCCAGCCACCCTGTTTGTAGTAAAGGAACTCCACCACTTCCGGAAGATAGTTCACCTTCACGGTAACAGTCAGCTGATCTTTGGTCTGCCAGGCGTGCTCCAGCACAACGCCCGGAAATGCCTCATTCAGCGCAGCGAGATAATGTTGACCTAATTTTTCTTCAGACATGCTCAAACTCTCTTTAATCACGCCGCCAGCAAGGAGACGAACGCTAAAAATGCAAAGCCAAACCCAGCCCAGGTAATGCGCGGAGTAATATCAAGACGCAGACGGGCCATGCTGTTTTCGAATAGCGCGATAATCAGTACACCGACCACCAGTTTGACGATGGCTATCACCAACGCCAGCAGCAGCCCACCGGCAGTGAAGGTTTCCATTTGTCCCCATGGAATAAACACGCCGATGAACATCTGCAACACCACCAGTTGTTTCAGGCTGATACCCCATTTCATTACGCCAAAGCCGCTGCCGCTGTATTCAGAAAGCGGCCCTTCCTGTAACTCTTGCTCAGCTTCTGCCAGATCGAACGGCAATTTGCCCATTTCAATGAAGGTGGCGAACGCACAGGCGCAAAGTGCCAGAACGAGCGGGATGCTTTGGCTCAGCGGCCAGTGATAAACGGTGTCGGTGATGTTGCTGATATTGGTGGAACCGGCAACCTGCGCGGCGACCCACAGGCCAAGCAGCAACATCGGCTCTACCAGTACGCCGAGCATCGCTTCACGGCTCGCGCCGAGAGCAGTAAACGGGCTACCGGTATCCAGACCGGAAATGGCAAAAAAGAAACGCGCAATAGCGAAGAGATACAATAAGGTGATCAAATCGCCCAGTTGCGGCAGCGGAGAACCGACTGTCACCACTGGCAATGCCGTGGCGATGGTCAGCATAACACCCACCATTACGTACGGCGTCAGGCGGAACACCCAGCCGGAGGCATCCGGGCCAACGCTCTGACGGCCCAGCAGTTTGATAATGTCGCGATACTCCTGCAACACGCCCGGCCCGCGACGGTTATGCAAGCGCGCGCGCGCCACGCGGGTAATACCGGAGAGCAGCGGCGCAACGGCAAATAACACCAGCGCCTGAATTAACGGATATAAAACACTCATTCTCAGGCTCCTCGTGAAACAATAATCACCACCAGCACCGCCAGTTCAACCAGCGCCATCCGGCGAAACAGCAACGCACTCCCCTCGCACTGCCAGCCCGGCACCAGTGACACTGGATTCAACCATTTGCGCAGTTTCAGCACCGGCGCAAACGCCTGTTTCACCGGCATGGCAAAACCGTGAGCGGTAATCACCATTGATTTTTCATGGTCGTAGCCACACACCCAGGCCGCGCCGCGGGATCGCGACGGCAGACGGTCGCCTTTGCAAATCGCCATAATGATGAATGGCAGCAGCGGGCAGGCAATCAGCAGCAACGTGATCATCGGTTGAGAAACGGTGGTGTTAGCAGGCTCCAGCGGCAGAGGTACAGCAGCAGACAGCATCGGCAGCAGCCACGGCGCAGCCACGCCGCCAATCACGCAGCAAATCGCCAGTGCCACCACGCTGATGCTCATCAGGAGCGGTGCACAAGTGGCGTTTTCGGCTTCTTTGGTACGCGGCGCGCCGAGGAACGTGACGCCATAGACTTTCGCCATACACATCACCGCCAGCGCACCGGTAATTGCCAGCCCCACAGCGAGCAACGGCCCCAGCAGACGGGCAACAAACGCGCCGCTATTGCTCAGTTTGAAGAAGGACTGGTAGATAACCCATTCCCCGGCAAAACCGTTCAGCGGCGGCAGCGCAGCCATTGCCATCAACCCGACCAACATGGCGATGGAGATAACCGGCATTTTCTTGCCAATACCACCGAGTTTTTCGATATCGCGATGACCAGTACGGAACCAGACGCTCCCCGCCCCGAGGAACAGTACGCTTTTGAACAGGCTATGGTTAAGCAGATGGTACAGGCCACCGACCAGGCCAAGAGCAATCAGCGCCGGTTGTTCGAGTGCGATACCCGTTACGCCAGCCCCCAGCCCCAGCAGGATGATGCCGATATTTTCCAGGGTGTGGTAAGCCAGCAGGCGCTGGATATTGTGTTCCATCAGCGCATACAGACCGCCGACGAACGCGGTGATCATGCCGAGTACCAGAAGTGCAATCCCCCACCACAGCGGCGCGTTACCGCCCAGCAGCGACAGGGTTAAAATACCCAGCAGGCCAATTTTCATCACCACCGTGGAAAACAGCGCAGCAGCAGGCGCAGAGGCGTTAGCATGTGCCTGCGGCACCCAGCCATGCAGCGGGATAATCCCGGCCAGCAGGCCAAAGCCAATCACGCCAAGTAGCCAGATATCGGAACCGAGCGGCAGCTGTTGCATACGCATATCTAACAGGCGCAGATCCAGCGTGCCGTAACGCTGCCACAGCAGCCAGCAGGCAATCGCCAGCAACAGCGTGCCAAGACGTCCCAGCGCAAACCACAGTTTGCCCTCTTTTCCGTTACTGGTAAGGAACACCGCGCACAAGGCCATGATTTCGGCCATTACCACGAACATGCCGAGGTTGCTGGCGATGACGGCGCACACAGCAGCAGCCATCAACATATTGATCTGCAAGCCGTTGCACTTCACCTGCGCGTGGCGATGCCAGTCAATGTTGTAGAGGCTGACAAACAGGCCGCACAGGCCGAGGGTTATCAGCCAAATCGCATTAAGCGGAGAGATTTGCACATCGTAGCTTACCAGCGACAGCGCACCGCTCACGCCAACCGCGCCAGTCAGCACAGTGAAGCCCGCGGCTGCCGTATACAGGCTACCAACCGCGCCGCCAATTCCGGCAATCCAGCCACTTAGCGCCTTTTGAAAAGAAAAGAGAAATGCCAGAACAGCGGCGGCGACAAACCACGCCACGCCGCTATTGATCAGGGAAATTGCGCTCATTTAGCCTCTCCACTTTGAGCCTGCTGAAACAAGGTGAGATCGCCAAAGTCCGTATTAAAAGTCAGCTCACGTTTACGTTTGCTGACGCGGGCGATATCGGTGTTATTCACCAGATGCAGGGCTTTGGTTGGGCACATCCGCACGCAGGCCGGACCTTGTTCATCAAAGCTACAGAGGTCACATTTGACGGCGATCGCGCGAATACCTGGCACCCAGTCAAGCAATGTGCTGACACGAGCCGGAGCAGGCGGTGCCGGTGGCGCTTTCGGTGTATTGGCATTTGCCGGAATATCCAGCGGACGGCTGCCGGAAAATTCAATTGCGCCAAACGGACAGGCGATGCCGCAAAGTTTGCAGCTTACGCACAGGCTTTCATTCAACTGCACGGCCCCATCAACGCGGGTGATGGCGTTAACCGGGCAGACCACCGCACAAGGCGC
Organism: Escherichia sp. MOD1-EC7003; assembly: GCF_002965065.1. GTDB lineage: Bacteria > Pseudomonadota > Gammaproteobacteria > Enterobacterales > Enterobacteriaceae > Escherichia. The sequence continues at coordinate 25,633 of NZ_PTRE01000025.1, read as the reverse complement.
ATCTTCACAGTGGTGACAGAGCTGCGGCGCAGATTCTTTTTCATTGAGCATCACTCGCAGGCGCGGCATTGATTGCAGGCCGTGCTGGCGATGCGTCTCTGAACAGGCGGCCTCACAGGTGTGGCAGCCGATACAGAGCGTGGAGTCAGCAATTACAAAACGATTCACCAGGCATTCCTCAGGTGATTGTCATTTTTGACGAAAACATGCCGATGAAATGTCATTTTCGACACTCATCGACACGCCCATCCCCAAACAGGCATAACGCCTGCAAAACGGGCAAAGCCCCAACTCATGCCGCCGGGCTTTGTCCCTTTACCAGTTGGCTTAAATTCACCGGCACATTGTTTTCAATGGCGGTGTATAAGCTGTCGTAAACGCCAGCGATTTTTTCGAGATAGTGTTCCAGCACCTGTTCGCGATCGCGGATGTTGACCTTGCCATCAATCATGCCGTCAATGCTCAGTTGCGCTTGCGCAATCCGCTGTTTGTCTTCGCCATCTTTCGTTTCAACGTAATACTCGATGGTGTGGCTGTTAAAGCCATCTGCCAGGGTGACGTAAATGCGAAAATGTTCAAAAAGAACGAAACAGAGTTCTTTATCCGGTGCGCAGCTCATGGCGTGATGCAGGCGCGCTTTCGATAACGTGATCCCCTGAACCAGCGAATTGCAGTAGATGTGCCACTGGTCCTGTAGGCGACGATGCCGCTGTGCGATGTAATCGGCTTTCTCGCTTATTTCCCAAATAGTCATTGTCAGGTTACCCGTTTAACAGAGATGCCAGCTTTAAGCATTTTTTGTGCCAACTTTTAATTTATTGTTATTAAGGTGCTTTTTAGGCTAGAGGCGAATTTCGTCGCCATGTCGACGTGTCATTTCGACATCATCGACATTATTCACCGTAGGGATAATCAACAATGGCACAATTATTGCTTGTAGCTGGCAATAGTTAATGGGAGGCGATATGCACGAAATAACCCTCTGCCAACGGGCACTGGAATTGATCGAACAGCAGGCCGCAAAATACGGCGCAAAGCGCGTAACTGGGGTCTGGCTCAAAATTGGCGCATTTTCTTGTGTCGAAACCAGCGCTCTTGCCTTTTGTTTTGATCTGGTTTGCCGCGGCAGCGTAGCGGAAGGTTGTAAACTGCACCTCGAAGAACAAGAGGCCGAATGCTGGTGTGAAACATGCCAACAATATGTGACGTTATTGACCCAGCGCGTTCGCCGCTGTCCACAGTGTCATGGTGACATGCTACAGATTGTGGCAGACGACGGTTTACAGATTCGGCGAATAGAAATAGACCAGGAGTGAGCGATGTGTACAACATGCGGTTGCGGTGAAGGCAACCTGTATATCGAGGGTGATGAACATAACCCCCATTCCGCGTTTCGTAGCGCACCATTTGCCCCGGCGGCACGCCCGAAGATGAAAATCACCGGCATTAAAGCGCCTGAATTTACCCCCAGCCAGACTGAAGAAGGCGACCTGCATTATGGTCATGGTGAAGCGGGTACTCACGCGCCAGGCATGAGCCAGCGTCGGATGCTGGAAGTCGAAATTGACGTGCTGGACAAAAACAACCGTCTGGCCGAACGCAACCGCGCGCGCTTTGCTGCCCGCAAGCAGCTGGTGCTCAACCTGGTTTCCAGTCCTGGTTCCGGTAAAACCACCCTGCTGACGGAAACCTTAATGCGCCTGAAAGACAGCGTTCCGTGCGCAGTGATTGAAGGCGACCAGCAAACCGTGAACGATGCCGCGCGTATTCGTGCTACCGGCACGCCAGCGATTCAGGTGAACACAGGTAAAGGCTGCCATCTTGACGCACAGATGATCGCCGACGCCGCACCGCGCCTGCCACTGGACGATAACGGTATTCTGTTTATCGAAAACGTCGGCAACCTCGTATGCCCGGCGAGCTTCGATCTCGGTGAAAAACACAAAGTGGCAGTGCTTTCGGTTACCGAAGGTGAAGACAAACCGCTGAAATATCCACATATGTTTGCCGCCGCCTCACTGATGCTGCTCAACAAAGTTGACCTGCTGCCGTATCTCAACTTTGACGTTGAGAAGTGCATCGCCTGCGCCCGCGAAGTCAATCCAGAAATTGAAATCATCCTTATTTCAGCCACCAGCGGCGAAGGGATGGACCAGTGGCTGAATTGGCTGGAGACACAGCGATGTGCATAGGCGTTCCCGGCCAGATCCGCACCATTGACGGCAACCAGGCGAAAGTCGACGTCTGCGGCATCCAGCGCGATGTCGATTTAACGTTGGTCGGCAGCTGCGATGAAAACGGTCAGCCGCGCGTGGGCCAGTGGGTATTGGTTCATGTTGGCTTTGCCATGAGCGTAATTAATGAAGCCGAAGCGCGCGACATCCTTGACGCCTTACAAAACATGTTTGACGTTGAGCCAGATGTCGGTGCGCTGTTGTATGGCGAGGAAAAATAATGCGTTTTGTTGATGAATATCGCGCGCCGGAACAGGTGATGCAGTTAATTGAGCATCTGCGCGAACGTGCTTCACATCTCTCTTACACCGCCGAACGCCCTCTGCGAATTATGGAAGTGTGCGGCGGTCATACTCACGCCATTTTTAAATTCGGCCTTGACCAGTTGTTGCCGGAAAACGTTGAGTTTATCCACGGTCCGGGTTGCCCGGTGTGTGTACTGCCGATGGGCAGAATCGACACCTGCGTGGAGATTGCCAGCCATCCGGAAGTCATCTTCTGTACCTTTGGCGACGCCATGCGCGTCCCCGGGAAACAGGGTTCGCTGCTGCAGGCAAAATCGCGCGGTGCCGATGTACGCATCGTTTACTCGCCAATGGATGCGTTGAAACTGGCGCAGGAGAATCCAACTCGCAAAGTGGTGTTTTTCGGCTTAGGGTTTGAAACCACCATGCCGACGACTGCCATCACTCTGCAACAGGCAAAAGCTCGCGATGTGCAGAATTTTTACTTCTTCTGCCAGCATATTACGCTGATCCCGACGCTGCGCAGTTTGCTGGAACAGCCGGATAACGGTATCGACGCGTTTCTTGCACCCGGTCACGTCAGTATGGTTATCGGCACTGATGCCTATAATTTTATCGCCAGCGATTTTCATCGTCCGCTGGTGGTCGCTGGATTCGAACCGCTTGATCTACTGCAAGGCGTGGTCATGCTGGTAGAGCAGAAAATAGCGGCCCACAGCAAGGTAGAGAATCAGTACCGTCGGGTGGTGCCGGATGCCGGTAACCTGCTGGCACAACAGGCGATATCCGATGTGTTCTGCGTCAACGGCGACAGCGAATGGCGCGGCTTAGGCGTGATTGAATCTTCTGGCGTGCACCTGACGCCGGATTATCAACGATTCGATGCCGAAGCGCATTTCCGTCCAGCACCGCAGCAGGTTTGCGATGACCCGCGCGCGCGTTGTGGCGAAGTACTGACGGGCAAATGTAAGCCGCACCAATGCCCGCTATTTGGTAACACCTGTAATCCTCAAACCGCATTCGGCGCGCTGATGGTTTCCTCCGAGGGAGCCTGCGCCGCGTGGTATCAGTATCGTCAGCAGGAGAGTGAAGCGTGAATAATATCCAACTCGCCCACGGCAGCGGCGGCCAGGCGATGCAGCAATTAATCAACAGCCTGTTTATGGAAGCTTTTGCCAACCCGTGGCTGGCAGAGCAGGAAGATCAGGCGCGTCTTGATCTGGCGCAGCTGGTAGCGGAAGGCGACCGTCTGGCGTTCTCTACCGACAGTTACGTCATCGACCCGCTGTTCTTTCCTGGCGGTAATATCGGCAAGCTGGCGATTTGCGGCACCGCGAATGACGTTGCGGTCAGTGGCGCTATTCCGCGCTATCTCTCTTGTGGCTTTATCCTTGAAGAAGGATTGCCGATGGAGACGCTGAAAGCCGTTGTCACCAGCATGGCAGAAACCGCCCGCGCGGCAGGCATAGCCATCGTTACAGGCGACACTAAAGTGGTGCAGCGCGGCGCGGCAGATAAACTATTCATCAACACCGCAGGCATGGGCGCAATTCCGGCGAATATTCACTGGGGCGCACAGACGTTAACCGCAGGCGATGTTCTGCTGGTGAGCGGTACGCTCGGCGACCACGGAGCGACTATTCTTAACCTGCGCGAGCAGCTGGGGCTGGATGGCGAACTGGTCAGCGACTGCGCGGTACTGACGCCACTTATTCAGACGCTACGTGACATTCCCGGCGTGAAAGCGCTGCGTGATGCCACCCGTGGTGGGGTAAACGCGGTGGTTCATGAGTTTGCGGTAGCCTGCGGTTGTGGCATTGAACTTTCAGAAGCGGCACTGCCGGTTAAACCTGCCGTGCGCGGCGTTTGCGAACTGCTGGGGCTGGACGCCCTTAACTTTGCCAACGAAGGCAAACTGGTAATCGCCGTTGAACGCAACGCAGCAGAGCAAGTTTTGGCAACGTTACATTCCCATCCACTGGGGAAAGACGCGGCGCTGATTGGTGAAGTGGTGGAACGTAAAGGTGTTCGTCTTGCCGGTCTGTATGGCGTGAAACGAACCCTCGATTTACCACACGCCGAACCGCTTCCGCGTATATGCTAATAAAATTCTACATCTCCTATAGTTAGTCAATGACCTTTTGCACCGCTTTGCGGTGCTTTCCTGGAAGAACGACATGTCATATACACCGATGAGTGATCTCGGACAACAAGGGTTGTTCGACATCACTCGGACACTATTGCAGCAGCCAGATCTGGCCTCGCTGTGTGAGGCTCTTTCGCAACTGGTAAAGCGTTCTGCGCTCGCCGACAACGCTGCGATTGTGTTGTGGCAAGCGCAGACTCAACGTGCGTCTTATTACGCGTCGCGTGAAAAAGACACCCCCATTAAATATGAAGACGAAACTGTTCTGGCACACGGTCCGGTACGCAGCATTTTGTCGCGCCCTGATACACTGCATTGCAATTACGAAGAATTTTGTGAAACCTGGCCGCAGCTGGCCACTAGTGGGCTATACCCCAAATTTGGTCACTATTGCCTGATGTCACTGGCGGCAGAAGGGCATATTTTTGGTGGCTGTGAATTTATTCGTTATGACGATCGCCCCTGGAGCGAAAAAGAGTTCAATCGTCTGCAAACATTTACGCAGATCGTTTCTGTCGTCACCGAACAAATCCAGAGCCGCGCCGTTAACAATGTCGACTATGAGTTGTTATGCCGGGAACGCGATAACTTCCGCATCCTGGTCGCCATCACTAACGCGGTGCTTTCCCGCCTGGATATGGACGAACTGGTCAGCGAAGTCGCAAAAGAAATCCATTACTACTTCGACATTGACGATATCAGCATCGTCTTACGCGGCCACCGTAAAAACAAACTCAACATCTACTCCACTCACTATCTTGATAAACAGCATCCCGCCCACGAACAGAGCGAAGTCGATGAAGCCGGAACCCTCACCGAACGCGTGTTCAAAAGCAAAGAGATGCTACTGATTAATCTCCACGAGCGGGACGATTTAGCCCCCTATGAGCGCATGTTGTTCGACACCTGGGGCAACCAGATTCAAACCTTGTGCCTGTTACCGCTGATGTCTGGCAACACCATGCTGGGCGTGCTGAAACTGGCACAATGTGAAGAGAAGGTCTTTACCACTACCAATCTGAATTTACTGCGCCAGATTGCCGAACGTGTGGCAATCGCTGTCGATAACGCCCTCGCCTATCAGGAAATCCATCGTTTGAAAGAACGGCTGGTTGATGAAAACCTCGCCCTGACTGAGCAGCTCAACAATGTTGATAGTGAATTTGGCGAGATTATTGGCCGCAGCGAAGCCATGTACAGCGTGCTTAAACAAGTTGAAATGGTGGCGCAAAGTGACAGTACCGTTCTGATCCTCGGTGAAACTGGCACAGGTAAGGAACTGATTGCCCGCGCGATCCATAATCTCAGTGGGCGTAATAATCGCCGCATGGTAAAAATGAACTGCGCGGCAATGCCTGCCGGATTGCTGGAAAGCGATCTGTTTGGTCATGAACGTGGGGCTTTTACCGGTGCCAGCGCCCAGCGCATTGGTCGTTTTGAACTGGCAGATAAAAGCTCTCTGTTCCTTGACGAAGTGGGCGATATGCCACTGGAGCTACAGCCGAAGTTGCTGCGTGTTTTGCAGGAACAGGAGTTTGAACGCCTCGGCAGCAACAAAATCATTCAGACGGACGTACGGTTAATTGCCGCGACTAACCGCGATCTGAAAAAAATGGTCGCCGACCGTGAGTTCCGTAGCGATCTCTATTACCGTCTGAATGTCTTCCCGATACACCTGCCGCCACTACGCGAACGTCCGGAAGATATTCCGCTGCTGGCGAAAGCCTTTACCTTCAAAATTGCCCGTCGTCTGGGGCGCAATATCGACAGCATTCCGGCCGAGACGCTGCGCACCTTAAGTAGCATGGAGTGGCCGGGTAACGTACGCGAGCTGGAAAACGTCATTGAGCGCGCGGTATTGCTGACACGTGGCAACGTGCTGCAGCTGTCATTGCCAGATATTGCTTTACCGGAGCCTGAAACGCCGCCTGCCGCAACGGTTGTCGCCCTGGAGGGCGAAGATGAATATCAGTTGATCGTACGTGTATTAAAAGAGACTAATGGCGTAGTCGCGGGTCCGAAAGGCGCCGCCCAGCGTATGGGGCTGAAACGCACCACGCTGCTATCACGGATGAAGCGGCTGGGAATTGATAAATCAGCATTGGTTTAACAAATGTGGTTATACTCGATCAACATTAAATGAAAGGAGGCAGTATGGCAGTTTCAGCAAGAAATCAATTAACCGGAACAGTTAGCTCAGTAGCAATGGGCGCGGTGAATGATGAAGTAGAATTGACGCTGGCAGGTGGTGCAAAGCTGGTGGCCATTGTGACTCACAGCAGCCAGCAGGCTCTGAGGCTGGCAAAAGGGAAAGAAGCGATTGCCCTGATTAAAGCCCCGTGGGTAACGCTGGCAACGGAAGACTGTGGACTGAAATTCTCCGCTCGCAACCAATTTGCAGGTAGCGTTTCGACAATTACCGCAGGCGCAGTGAATACTACTGTCCATATCAAAACAGATGCGAGTTTTGAAATTGTGGCGGTGGTAACAAATGAAAGCCAGGAAGAAATGAAACTCACCACTGGGTCGCGCGTTATTGCATTGATCAAGGCATCAGCAATCCTGATTGCGACCAAAGCGTAAGCGCCGTATTTGCCGGAGAGGATAGCACTCCGGCAAATTTATTTCTTTGGACGATATTTTTCTGGTAACTCCGGCACCGGACGTTTGTCATCAATCAGATGGCGTACGGTTAAGATCGGATGACGCCATAACATTCGCGGCCCGGCCCAACGCATAATTTGCCTCATCTCCTCACGCTTTGCTGGCTGATAACAGTGCACCGGACACTGCTTACAGGCGGGTTTCTCTTCACCAAACACACATTTATCCAGCCGCTTTTGCGCGTAAGCAAACAACGCTTCGTAATGTTCCGGCTCTGCTGACGCCTGCGGGCATTTCGCCTGATAAAGATCGATCATTTTTTTAATCGTCAGTTTTTCACGAGAGATACGCTTGCCGGACATGCTGCCTCCACCTCATTAAGATGTGTTTATATTACAACTTAATCTTAAAGGGCACTATGACTCTAAAGAAGAAGGATTCTCAAACCAACACAATTTTGCGTACTTGCTTCGTCAGCATCACACAAAAGCTGCAAAACAGCATCTTTCCCGGAACTGGCATCAAGAACTCACCGTTAGCTTCTTCCCCTGAAATGATTAACTCCGGTATCATGTGCGCCTTATGTGATTACAACGAAAATAAAAACTATCACACCCCATTTAATATCAGGGAAGCGGACATAACCCCATGAGTGTAATAGAAAATTTCGATGCCCATACCCCCATGATGCAGCAGTATCTCAAGCTGAAAGCCCAGCATCCTGAGATCCTGCTGTTTTACCGGATGGGTGACTTTTACGAACTATTTTATGACGACGCGAAACGAGCGTCGCAACTGCTGGATATTTCACTGACTAAACGCGGTGCTTCAGCGGGCGAGCCGATCCCGATGGCAGGTATCCCCTACCATGCGGTGGAAAACTATCTCGCCAAACTGGTGAATCAGGGCGAGTCGGTTGCTATTTGTGAACAAATTGGCGATCCGGCGACCAGCAAAGGTCCGGTCGAGCGAAAAGTTGTCCGTATCGTTACGCCGGGCACCATCAGCGATGAAGCGCTGTTGCAGGAGCGTCAGGACAACCTGCTGGCGGCTATCTGGCAGGACAGCAAAGGTTTCGGCTACGCGACGCTGGATATCAGTTCAGGTCGTTTTCGCCTGAGTGAACCGGCTGACCGCGAAACGATGGCGGCAGAACTGCAACGCACTAATCCGGCAGAACTGCTGTATGCAGAAGATTTTGCTGAAATGTCGTTAATTGAAGGTCGTCGCGGCTTGCGCCGTCGCCCGCTGTGGGAGTTTGAAATCGACACCGCGCGCCAACAGTTGAATCTACAATTTGGCACCCGCGATCTGGTCGGTTTTGGCGTCGAGAACGCGCCGCGCGGACTTTGTGCCGCCGGTTGTCTGTTGCAGTATGCGAAAGACACCCAACGCACGACCCTGCCACATATTCGTTCTATTACGATGGAACGTGAGCAGGACAGCATCATTATGGATGCCGCGACGCGTCGTAACCTTGAAATTACCCAGAACCTGGCGGGCGGTGCGGAAAACACGCTGGCTTCCGTGCTCGACTGCACTGTAACGCCGATGGGTAGCCGTATGCTGAAACGCTGGCTGCATATGCCAGTGCGCGATACCCGCGTGTTGCTTGAGCGCCAACAAACTATTGGCGCATTGCAGGATTTCACCGCCGAGCTGCAGCCGGTACTGCGTCAGGTGGGCGACCTGGAACGTATTCTGGCACGTCTGGCGTTGCGTACCGCTCGCCCGCGCGATCTGGCCCGTATGCGTCATGCTTTCCAGCAACTGCCGGAGCTGCGTGCGCAATTAGAAAATGTCGATAGTGCACCGGTACAGGCGCTGCGTGAGAAAATGGGCGAGTTTGCCGAGCTGCGCGATCTGCTGGAGCGAGCAATCATCGACACACCGCCGGTGCTGGTACGCGACGGTGGTGTTATCGCATCGGGCTATAACGAAGAGCTGGATGAGTGGCGGGCGCTGGCTGACGGCGCGACCGATTATCTGGAGCGTCTGGAAATCCGCGAGCGTGAACGTACCGGCCTGGACACGCTGAAAGTCGGCTTTAACGCGGTGCACGGCTACTACATTCAAATCAGCCGTGGGCAAAGCCATCTGGCACCAATCAACTACATGCGTCGCCAGACGCTGAAAAACGCCGAGCGCTATATCATTCCAGAGCTGAAAGAGTACGAAGATAAAGTTCTCACCTCAAAAGGCAAAGCGCTGGCACTGGAAAAACAGCTTTATGAAGAGCTGTTCGACCTGTTGTTGCCGCATCTGGAAGCGTTGCAACAGAGCGCAAGCGCGCTGGCAGAACTTGATGTTCTGGTTAACCTGGCAGAGCGGGCCTATACCCTGAACTACACCTGCCCGACCTTTATTGATAAACCTGGCATTCGCATTACCGAAGGCCGCCATCCGGTGGTTGAGCAGGTGCTGAATGAGCCGTTTATCGCCAACCCGCTGAACCTGTCATCGCAGCGCCGCATGTTGATCATTACCGGTCCGAATATGGGCGGTAAAAGTACCTATATGCGCCAGACCGCACTGATTGCACTGATGGCCTACATCGGCAGCTATGTACCAGCACAAAAAGTCGAGATCGGCCCGATTGACCGTATCTTTACCCGTGTGGGCGCGGCTGACGACCTGGCATCCGGGCGTTCAACCTTTATGGTAGAGATGACCGAAACCGCCAATATTCTGCATAACGCCACCGAGTACAGTCTGGTGTTGATGGATGAGATTGGGCGTGGGACGTCCACTTACGATGGCCTGTCGCTGGCATGGGCGTGCGCGGAAAATCTGGCGAATAAGATTAAAGCATTGACGCTGTTTGCCACCCACTACTTTGAACTGACTCAACTGCCGGAAAAAATGGAAGGCGTCGCCAACGTGCATCTCGATGCGCTGGAGCACGGCGACACCATTGCCTTTATGCACAGCGTGCAGGATGGCGCAGCGAGCAAAAGCTACGGCCTGGCAGTGGCTGCGCTGGCGGGCGTGCCAAAAGAGGTTATTAAGCGCGCACGACAAAAACTGCGTGAGCTGGAAAGCATTTCGCCGAACGCCGCCGCTACACAGGTTGATGGTACGCAAATGTCTTTGCTGTCCGTACCAGAAGAAACCTCACCTGCGGTCGAAGCACTGGAAAATCTCGACCCGGATTCACTCACCCCGCGTCAGGCGTTGGAGTGGATTTATCGCTTGAAGAGTCTGGTGTAATAACAATTCCCGATAGTCTTTTGCTATCGGGAATATTAACGACAACAGAAGAATCAAATAAAAATACCCTGTATAATAAGAGAGCTTATCTTACAGGGTAAAACTATGTCATCTTCACGCTATAAAAAAATTGATGCTCATCGCTATCGTCATATATGGGCCGTTGGTGATATTCATGGTGATTATCAATTATTACAATCCCGCTTATATCAACTCTCTTTTTGTCCCGAAACTGACTTGCTTATTTCCACGGGCGATAACATTGATCGTGGGCCGGAGAGTCTTAACGTGCTGCGCCTGCTAAACCAGCCCTGGTTTACATCGGTTAAAGGTAACCACGAAGCGATGGCGCTTGATGCATTCGAAACTGGCGATGGCAATATGTGGCTTGCCAGCGGTGGTGACTGGTTTTTCGATTTAAATGATACGGAACAACAGGATGCAATAGATCTGTTGCTGAGATTCCATCACCTTCCGCATATTATTGAAATTACTAACGACATAATAAAATATGTCATCGCACATGCAGATTATCCGGGGAATGAATATCACTTTGGCAAAGAAATAGCGGAAAGCGAATTACTCTGGCCAGTTGATCGCGTGCAGAAATCGCTTAATGGCGAGTTACAAGAAATAAACGGCGCTGATTATTTTATATTTGGACATATGATGTTTGCAAATATCCAGATATTTGCCAATCAGATTTATATTGATACCGGCTCGCCGGAAAGCGGACGGTTATCGTTTTATAGAATTAAATAATATGACCGGGTAAAGCAAAACCTCTACCCGGCACTTTTTTATTAACGCTTATCTGCCGCCAGCAGCGGTGGAATACTCGGCACCATTGGCGCGTCATCAATATCTTTCTGCGTCATACGGAACGCTTGTGGATAATGTTCGCGGCTGGTGCGACGCAGCGGTTCAGTATCGCGCCAGGTATAAAGGCAATGCTGGCACTGGTAGACCGTCCAGACATCTTTCACCGGCGATTTCGCCATCACTTCAATCTGTTCATCGGCACAACGTGGACAAATCATCTTCTTCTCCTTATTTACGTGCGGCCAGCATAGCGGTCAGTTTTTCAGCCCAGGCTTTGGTTTCCGGTAAATCGACCACCGGCTGGCTGTAGTGACCACGATTGTCCGGGGCAACAGGCGTGGTGGCGTCGATAATCAGCTTGTCGGTGATCCCCGCCGGACTTGAGCCTGGATCAAGTTCCAGCACGGACATATTTGGCAACTGCACCAGATCGCCCGCCGGGTTCACTTTTGAGGAGAGCGCCCACATCACCTGCGGCAGGTTGAACGGGTCAACGTCTTCATCGACCATAATCACCATCTTCACGTAGCCCAGACCGTGCGGCGTGGTCATCGCACGCAGGCCCACGGCGCGGGCAAAGCCGCCGTAGCGTTTTTTGGTGGAGATTATCGCCAGCAGGCCGTGGGTGTACATGGCGTTCACCGCCTGCACTTCCGGGAACTCAGCTTTCAGCTGCTGATACAGCGGCACACAGGTGGCTGGCCCCATCAGGTAGTCGATTTCGGTCCACGGCATGCCGAGATAGAGTGATTCAAAAATCGGTTTCGTGCGATAAGAGACTTTATCGATACGCACCACGGTCATGTTGCGCCCGCCGGAGTAGTGGCCGGTAAATTCACCAAACGGTCCTTCAATTTCGCGTTTACGGCTTTCGATTACCCCTTCGAGGATCACCTCCGATCCCCACGGTACATCAAAACCGGTCAGCGGCGCAGTGGCGATCGGGTACGGGCTTTCGCGCAGCGCACCTGCCATTTCGTACTCGGACTGATCGTATTTCAGCGGGGTAGCGCCCATCAGTGTGATGATCGGATCGTTACCCAGGGTGATCGCAATCGGCAAATCTTCACCGCGCTCTTCCGCTTTATGCAGATGCAGGGCGATATCGTGCATCGGCACCGGTTGCAGGCCGAGCTTACGCTTGCCCTTCACTTCCATGCGGTAGATGCCGACGTTCTGCTTGCCGAAGTTATCCGGGTCGAGCGGATCGCGAGAAACGACGCAGGCTTTATCGAGATAGAAACCGCCATCGCCATCATTCAGACGAAACAGCGGCAGAATATCGAACAGATTGATCTCGTCGCCATCGACAGTGTTCTGCGCCCAGGCCGGATTCGCGCGGCGCTCAGGGGCAATCGGGAAGTTATCCCAGCGACGGATAAACTCATCAATCTGTTTTTTAACCGGGGTATTCGGCGGCAGGCCGAGGGAAATGGCGTGGTTTTGCCAGGAACCGATGGTGTTCATCGCCACGCGAGCATCGGTAAAGCCGCGAATATTATCAAACCACAGCGCCGGTGCGCCGTCGCCGATACGCCCGGTGGCGTTGGCAGCGGCTGCCAGATCAGGCTCGGCGTTCACTTCTTCACTGATTTTCAGTAACTGGCCGTGGTCATCAAGCGCCTGTAAAAAGCTGCGTAAATCATCAAATGCCATTATTCATTCTCCTGAGAAAAATTCCGGGCCTGCGGCAATCCTTGCCAGCGCCTGGCGTGAGGATGTTCGAGGCCAAATTGATCCAGCACGCGGGCAACCACGTGGTGGACAATGTCATCTACCGTTTCGGGATGGTTATAAAAGGCAGGCATGGGCGGCACCATCGCCACGCCCATGCGTGAAAGTGCGAGCATATTTTCGAGATGGATGGTGCTAAGCGGCATTTCACGCGGCACCAGCACCAGTTTGCGGCCTTCTTTCAGAATGACATCGGCAGCGCGCCCCACCAGCCCTTCGGCGTAACCGGCACGGATACCGGCGAGCGTTTTCATACTGCATGGAATAACGATCATACCGTCGGTACGAAAGGAGCCGGATGAGATGGTTGCCGCCTGGTCCGCAGGGTTATGGCAGAAGTCTGCGAGGGCAGCAACATTGCGAGCGCTATAAGGCGTTTCCAGTTCAATGGTGGTTTTCGCCCACGTTGACATCACCAGATGAGTCTCGACATTCGGCATCTCCCGCAGGGCTTGCAGTAATGCCACACCAAGAGGCGCTCCGGTGGCCCCTGTCATCCCGACGATCAGTCTCATTGTTAACTCTCTTAATTGTTCGTACACGAACATTATTATTAAAATACGCCTCTGTTCCCATCGCAGCAAGCACTGAAAAGTAACAACATCCCCTTCGTCACTGAAAAACCGCTATGATAGCGGCAGATAGTTAGCCCGGAGTTTACATGGCGTTACGAAATAAAGCGTTCCATCAGTTACGACAGCTTTTTCAGCAGCACACATCTCGCTGGCAGCATGAGCTACCTGACCTGACCAAACCGCAGTACGCGGTGATGTGCGCCATTGCTGATAAGCCTAGTATCGAACAGGTTGCGCTGATAGAAGCAGCAGTCAGCACCAAAGCAACGCTGGCAGAAATGCTGGCTCGAATGGAAAATCGTGGCTTAGTCAGGCGAGAACATGACACCGCCGATAAGCGGCGACGCTTTGTCTGGCTGACTGCCGAAGGAGAAAAGGCACTTGCTGCGGCAATACCGATTGGTGACAGTGTGGATGCGGAATTTTTGGGGCGTTTGAGTGGAGAAGAGCAGGAGCTATTTATGCAACTGGTGCGCAAGATGATGGCTTCGTAGCATATTACGCCGGAGCCGTCCTGTTCCCCTCACCACCAGGGTCGAAGGGACTGTCCGATCTCTTTTTTAGACTTTATTATCAGATAAAAAAAGGCCAACCTCGCTTGAGACTGGCCTTTTTGACAGTTACTTACTCGCGGAACAGCGCTTCGATATTCAGCCCCTGAGTCTGCAAAATCTCACGCAGACGGCGTAGACCTTCAACCTGAATCTGGCGAACACGTTCACGGGTGAGGCCAATTTCACGGCCTACATCTTCCAGTGTTGCCGCTTCATATCCCAGCAAACCGAATCGACGTGCCAACACTTCACGCTGCTTGGCGTTCAGTTCGAACAGCCATTTGACGATGCTCTGCTTCATATCGTCATCTTGCGTGGTATCTTCCGGACCGTTCTCTTTTTCATCGGCCAGGATGTCCAGCAACGCTTTTTCGGAATCACCACCCAGCGGGGTGTCTACCGAGGTAATACGCTCGTTAAGACGAAGCATACGGCTGACGTCATCAACTGGCTTATCCAGTTGCTCTGCGATCTCTTCTGCACTTGGTTCGTGGTCCAGCTTATGGGACAACTCACGTGCGGTTCGCAGGTAAACGTTCAGCTCCTTTACGATGTGAATCGGCAAACGAATAGTACGGGTTTGGTTCATAATAGCCCGTTCTATCGTCTGGCGAATCCACCAGGTTGCGTATGTTGAGAAGCGGAAACCACGTTCCGGGTCAAACTTCTCAACTGCGCGGATAAGCCCTAAATTGCCCTCTTCGATCAGATCCAATAACGCCAGACCACGATTGCCATAACGGCGGGCAATTTTTACCACCAGACGCAAGTTACTCTCAATCATCCGGCGACGTGAAGCGACATCTCCACGCAGTGCGCGACGCGCGAAATAAACTTCTTCTTCGGCCGTTAACAGTGGTGAATAACCAATCTCACCAAGGTAAAGCTGAGTCGCGTCCAACACACGTTGTGTGGCACCCTGCGATAACAGTTCCTCTTCGGCCAAATCGTTATCACTGGGTTCCTCTTCTACTAAGGCCTTTTCGTCAAAAACCTCAACTCCGTTCTCATCAAATTCCGCATCTTCATTTGCATCATGAACTTTCAGCGTATTCTGACTCATAAGGTGGCTCCTACCCGTGATCCCTTGACGGAACATTCAAGCAAAAGCCTGGTTCCGCCGATTTATCGCTGCGGCAAATAACGCAGCGGGTTTACGGATTTCCCCTTGTAACGAATTTCAAAATGCAAGCGTGTTGAACTGGTTCCGGTGC
The DNA here is from genome assembly GCF_002965065.1 of Escherichia sp. MOD1-EC7003. Taxonomy (GTDB): domain Bacteria; phylum Pseudomonadota; class Gammaproteobacteria; order Enterobacterales; family Enterobacteriaceae; genus Escherichia. The sequence continues at coordinate 10,295 of NZ_PTRE01000025.1, read as the reverse complement.
TACCCATGGTTGCTATTTTTTGCCCCGCCTTCACTTCTTGTTGTTCCCGGACCAGCATTGTGTCGTTATGGGCGTAGGCACTCAGGTAATCATCATTATGTTTGATGATAATCAGATTACCGTAGCCGCGCAGCGCGTTACCGGCATAAACAACGCGGCCATCTGCGGTCGCGATAATTGCCTGTCCTTTGCTGCCTGCGATATCAATCCCCTTGTTACCCCCCTCAGAAGCGCCAAAGGTTTCGATCACTTTGCCCTCAGTCGGCCAGCGCCAGGTGGAGATAGGCGTACTGGTTGATGTACTGCTGACAGTCGGCTCGGTTGTGCTTGCTGTTGGTACCGTTACAGGCGCTGTGACCGTGGTCACAGTTGGCTTGTTGTTCGGCAACATTTTGTTAGCACTCAGTTCACCCGAAGACTCAGAATACGTAATTGTTGGTTGCGACGCAACAGCAACGGTGGAATTTTGTGCAGGCTTGATCACAACACCTTGCTCTGCTGCGTCGGCCTGGGTAATGGCATTTCCACCAGTGATTGGCGTACCGGAAGCATTACCCACCTGTAAGATCTGACCGACGTTCAGCGCATATGGCGCCTGAACATTGTTGCGCTGAGCAAGGTCACGGAAATCGTTGCCGGTAATCCAGGCGATATAGAAAAGCGTGTCGCCTTTTTTCACGGTGTATGTACTGCCGCTATAACTGCCTTTCGGAATGTTCCCATACTGACGGTTGTAGACGATGCGTCCGTTTTCCACTTGTACCGGTTGCTGAGCTACTGGCTGCACTGGCTGGATTTGCGGCTGTTGAGTAGCCTGAATTTGTGGCTGCTGTACCGGCTGAATTTGCGGTTGCTGCGCTGCCGACGTCGTCCCCATTTTCGGCGGCGGCGTAATCAACATACCAGAATTGGTGTTTGCAGGCGCATTGCCATTCACGGAGCTGACCGGTGCCGGTGGATTTGAAGTGTCAGAACAGCCTGCCAACCATAGCGAAACCAGTGATAAAGCCGCAATGCGGCGAACGGTGAATTTTGGGCTTCCCGCGCTCATTTATCCCCCAGGAAAAATTGGTTAATAACCAGTGACATAATTACCGTGCAAGGCACCATACTGAACACTGGAAAAGATGTTCACGATACGCTGACCTGCGGCAAAATAACCAGGAAAAATCTAGGTATTTCCTCACATATTAAGCCAGCTCACCCTTCACTAAAGGGACAAAGCGCACGGCCTCCACGGTATCGATAATAAATTCGCCTCCCCGACGACGCACCCGTTTCAAATACTGGTGCTCATCCCCTACGGGTAAGACGAGAATCCCACCTTCATCCAGCTGCGTCATTAGCGCAGTTGGAATTTCCGGCGGTGCCGCCGTAACAATGATAGCGTCAAACGGCGCACGTGCCTGCCAACCTTGCCATCCATCGCCATGACGGGTTGAAACATTATGTAAATCAAGATTTTTCAGGCGGCGACGCGCCTGCCACTGCAAGCCTTTAATCCGTTCGACCGAGCAAACATGCTGGACAAGGTGCGCCAGGATTGCCGTTTGATATCCCGAACCAGTGCCAATTTCCAGCACCCGCGACTGCGGCGTCAGTTCGAGTAATTCGGTCATTCGTGCCACCATATACGGCTGTGAAATTGTCTGCCCCTGACCTATCGGCAAGGCAATATTGTCCCAGGCTTTTTGCTCAAACGCTTCATCAACGAATTTTTCACGCGGCACGGCGGCAAGTGCATTCAGCACCTGCTCATCCTGAATACCTTGCGCACGTAATTGATCCAGAAGTGCCTGTACGCGTCTGCTTACCATTGCGTGCCAACTCCCACGCTGTTTAACCAGTCTGAAACCACATCTTGCGCGCTATGCGCAGTCAAATCCACATGCAGCGGCGTGATGGAGACATAGCCCTCATCTACCGCAGCAAAATCGGTCCCCGGGCCGGCATCACATTTACCGCCCGGTGGGCCAATCCAGTACAACGTATTGCCGCGCGGATCTTGCTGCGGGATCACCTGATCTGCCGGATGTCGTGTACCGCAGCGCGTCACGCGGATACCTTTGATTTGATCCAACGGTAAATCCGGAACATTGATATTAAGAATACGCCCGGTGCGCAGCGGCTCTTTACACAGTGCGCGCAAAATTGAACAGGTTACCGCCGCGGCAGTGTCGTAATGTTTATGCCCGTCAAGCGAGACGGCAAGCGCCGGAAAACCTAAATGACGGCCTTCCATCGCGGCGGCTACCGTACCGGAATAGATAACATCATCCCCCAGATTCGGCCCAGCGTTAATCCCGGACACAACAATGTCCGGGCGCGGACGCATCAGAGCATTCACGCCAAGATAGACGCAATCGGTCGGGGTTCCCATTTGCACAGCAATATCACCATTTTCAAAGGTAAACGTGCGCAGGGAGGACTCCAGTGTCAGAGAATTTGAAGCGCCGCTGCGGTTACGATCGGGGGCGACCACCTGAACGTCAGCAAACTCACGCAAGGCTTTCGCCAGCGTTTGTATACCGGGTGCATGTACCCCGTCATCATTACTCAGCAATATGCGCATAATCACCTGTTGTGTTGATAAGTTCCCTGACAACGCTGGTTGCAAAACTTCCCGCCGGAAGCCAGAAACGGATTTCTACGGTGACGTCATCCCACCAATTCCAGCTTAATTGTTGCGGATACAGCAGCATCGCTCTGCGCGCGGCCTCAACTTTTTCGCGCACCAGTAAGGCTTGTAATTCAGTTTCTTCGGCGACAGCCGCTTGTTCGAATGCCAGCGCTTCACGCTGAGTTCCCCATTCGCCACTGCCCGGCAATGCAGCGGTTATCATCAGCTCTTTATCATCGACGCGACGTTGCAGTTCAGCCATTTCTTCGATGGTTGCTACAAACCAACTGCCGCGTCCGGCTAATTGTAGCGCATCGCCGTCAACAACTTGATTAACGTCTGCTTTTTTGATGCGTTCAGCAACAATCTGATTAAACAACGTACTGCGGGCTGCCGACAACCAAAAACTACGTTTATTGCGATCGCGCACCGGAGTATTGGTTTGCGCCCAGCGCAGCGCGCCCTGCAAGTTGCTGCCGCCAATCCCAAAACGCTGAGCACCAAAATAGTTCGGGACACCTTTAACGCAAATATCGATCAGACGTTGTTCTACGTCATCGCGATTGCTCACTTCGCGTAGTACCAGGGTAAAGGCGTTACCTTTCAGCGCCCCTAAACGCAGCTTACGCTTGTGTCGCGCATACTCCAGCACCTGACAACCTTCCAGTTGAAAAGCACTGAGATCCGGCATCTCTTTGCCCGGCACGCGAGCGCATAACCACTGTTCCGTAACAGCATGTTTGTCTTTTTGCCCAGCGAAGCTGACTTCACGGGCATGAATTTTCAGGAATTTCGCCAGTGCATCAGCCACAAAACGGGTATTGCAGCCGTTTTTGAGGATTCTAATCAGAATATGCTCACCTTCACCATCAGGCGCAAAGCCCAAATCTTCCACCACCACAAAGTCTTCCGGATTGGCCTTCAGCAGCCCGGAGCCTTGCGGTTTGCCGTGGAGGTAAGTGAGATTATCAAACTCAATCATTTTGTTGCCTTAATGAGTAGCGCCACCGCTTCACAGGCAATCCCTTCCCCACGTCCGGTAAATCCCAGTTTTTCCGTAGTAGTGGCTTTCACGTTAACATCATCCATATGGCAGCCGAGATCTTCGGCAATAAACACGCGCATTTGTGGAATGTGCGGCAACATCTTCGGGGCCTGAGCGATGATAGTGACATCGACGTTGCCAAGGGTATAGCCCTTAGCCTGAATGCGCCGCCAGGCTTCGCGTAGCAGCTCGCGGCTGTCCGCACCTTTAAATGCCGGATCGGTATCCGGGAACAGCTTGCCTATATCCCCCAACGCCGCCGCGCCAAGTAAGGCATCGGTTAATGCATGTAACGCCACGTCGCCATCAGAATGCGCCAGCAATCCTTTTTCGTAAGGAATACGTACACCACCAATGATAATTGGGCCTTCACCGCCAAAGGCGTGTACGTCAAAACCGTGTCCAATCCGCATTATGTATTCTCCTGATGGATGATTCGGGTGAGGTAAAACTCGGCCAGTGCCAAATCTTCCGGGCGCGTGACTTTAATGTTATCCGCGCGGCCTTCGACCAGCTGCGGATGGAATCCGCAATATTCCAGTGCCGAGGCTTCGTCGGTAATGGTTGCACCTTCATTTAAAGCGCGCGTCAGGCAGTCATGTAACAACTCACGAGGGAAAAATTGCGGCGTCAGCGCGTGCCATAAGCCGTTGCGATCAACGGTATGAGCAATCGCATTTTTGCCCGGCTCGGCACGTTTCATCGTATCGCGCACCGGTGCGGCGAGGATCCCCCCCGTGTGGCTGGTTTCGCTCAACGCCAACAAGCGCGCGAGGTCATCCTGATGCAGACAAGGACGAGCGGCGTCATGCACCAGTACCCACTGCGCGTTGCCAGCGGCTTTCAGACCTGCCAGCACGGAATCGGCACGCTCATCACCGCCATCTACAACGGTGATTTGTGGATGATTCGCCAGAGGAAGTTGTGCAAAACGGCTATCGCCAGGACTTATGGCAATGACGACACGAGTCACCCGAGGATGCGCCAGCAGCGCATGCACCGAGTGTTCAAGAATGGTTTGATTACCGATTGAGAGATATTGCTTAGGACATTCCGTTTGCATTCGACGGCCAAATCCGGCCGCCGGAACCACGGCGCAAACATCCAAATGAGTGGTTGCCATGTTAATTCCTGGGCTGATTTATCGATTGTTTTGCCCCGCAGACTGTGCGCGCTTCGACGCGTCAGGCACCAGACGATAAAAAGTTTCGCCCGGCCTGGTCATGCTGAGTTCATTACGCGCACGCTCTTCGAGCGCCTCCTGGCCGCCATTGAGATCGTCAATTTCGGCAAAAAGTTGATCGTTTCGCGCTTTAAGTTTCGCGTTTGTAGCTTGCTGTGCCGCCACATCATTATTGACGCGGGTATAGTCATGTATACCGTTCTTACCGAACCACAGCGAGTACTGTAGCCAGACCAGAATAGCCAGCAACAGCAGCGTTAGTTTACCCATCCTGCCCCCTGAAAAACGGCATCATCATCCCATGCATCCGAAGACGACTCTACATCCTCTGTTGGGGATACCGCGACAACGCGGGCAAATGTACCACATTTGTCTATTGTTACGTATACCCAGGGCGTGCAGAACATAATCTCATTATTAGTTACGGTTTGAATTATGAACAGCGGAGACGGGAAAGTACAAATTAGCCCAGTAGCCACATAAACAGCGCGCCAAACATAATGCCGACTGTCACCAGGGTGAAAACAATACTGTAGCGTAGCTTTCCGTCCATCAATGAATGCAGCGCAATCCCCACCACCACCGCAACGGGCATCAGCGCCAGAAAGAAAGGCCAGGTGTAGATAAAGAAGAACAGCGTGTTAGAGCCATAAATCAACATCGGCATCGCCAGCGCAAATAACCAGGAGATAAAACCGACCACGGCACCTGACAGTGACCATGTGGTTTCTTCATCCTCAGTAAGGCTGTCGTTACTTGTTAGTGTAATGTTATGGCTATTACGCATATTTGATCCTGTTACTTTGACGAACCGGGCGTGCAAGCCCGGTAGTGTCTCAGGATCTGATAATATCGTTCTGTCTCAGCAGATCTAATAATTGAGTTACCAAATTTGTTACTAATTGTTCACCATTAAGATGAACTTCAGGAGATTCAGGCGCTTCGTAAACGGAATCTATTCCCGTAAAATTGCGCAGCTCCCCTGCACGCGCTTTCTTATATAAGCCTTTTGGATCGCGGGCCTCGCAAATCGCCAGCGGCGTATCGACAAATACTTCGATAAATCGCCCTTCTCCTACGCGTTCGCGAATCATCTGCCGTTCAGCGCGATGTGGCGAGATAAACGCGGTCAGCACCACCAGTCCGGCTTCAACCATCAAATTCGCCACTTCACCGACGCGACGGATATTCTCTTTACGATCGGCATCGCTAAAACCGAGATCGCTGCATAATCCGTGGCGAACATTGTCGCCATCCAGCAGATACGTACTGACGCCGAGTTTATGTAACGCCTCCTCCAGCGCCCCGGCGACCGTGGATTTACCGGATCCGGAGAGGCCGGTAAACCACAGCACTACACCACGATGACCGTGGTGTAGCTCGCGTTGTTGCGCAGTGACCGGATGGCTATGCCAGACGACGTTTTCGTCATGCTGCGCCATTATTTATCCCCCAGCAAATCGCGCGCGCCCCAGTGCGGGAAATGGCGACGTACTAACGCATTCAGTTCCAGCTCGAACGCGCTAAATTCCGACGGCGCAACGGCAGCCTCGTTTTTCGGCTCTTGCACCATACCGGCACCCACGGTCACGTTGCTCAGGCGATCGATAAAAATCAGCCCGCCCATCACCGGGTTTTGCTGATAGTGATCTAACACCAGCGGCTCGTCAAAAGTGAGATCCACCAGGCCGATGCCGTTCAGCGGCAAGTTTTCAACTTCGCGCTGGGTAAGGTTATTAATATCAACCTGATAGCGAATGCCATCAACACGAGCGCGCGTCTTCTTACCAGCAATTTTGATGTCGTAACTCTGCCCAGGGGAAAGCGGTTGTTCTGCCATCCATACCACATCCACCGACGCACTCTGCACTGCCGGCAACGCTTCATCTGCCGCCAGCAACAGATCGCCACGGCTGATATCAATCTCATCCGTCAGCACCAGGGTGATCGCTTCTCCGGCAAAGGCTTCTTCGCGATCGCCATCAAAAGTAACGATCCGCGCAATATTTGACTCCACGCCAGAGGGCAACACTTTGACACGTTGCCCGACTTCCACGCGACCAGAAGCCAGCGTTCCGGCATAGCCACGAAAATCAAGATTCGGTCGGTTAACGTACTGCACAGGGAAGCGCATTGGCTGGGCATCCACCACTCGCTGGATCTCCACGGTTTCCAGCACTTCGAGCAGTGTCGGGCCGCTGTACCACGGCATACTTTCACTTTGCGAAGCCACGTTGTCGCCTTCCAGTGCGGAGAGTGGCACAAAACGGATATCCAGATTACCCGGCAACTGCCCGGCAAAGGTCAGATAATCTTCACGAATACGGGTGAACGTCTCTTCACTGTAATCCACCAGATCCATTTTGTTGATCGCCACAACCAGATGTTTGATCCCCAACAGCGTGGAGATAAAACTGTGACGACGGGTTTGATCGAGCACGCCTTTACGGGCATCAATCAGCAAGATCGCCAGTTCACATGTTGACGCGCCGGTCGCCATATTGCGGGTGTATTGCTCGTGCCCTGGGGTATCAGCGATAATAAATTTACGCTTCTCGGTAGAGAAATAGCGGTAAGCCACATCAATGGTGATGCCCTGTTCGCGCTCAGCTTGCAGGCCATCCACCAACAGCGCCAGATCCAGCTTTTCGCCCTGGGTGCCGTGACGCTTGCTGTCGTTATGCAGCGATGAGAGCTGATCTTCGTAGATTTGGCGGGTATCGTGCAGCAGGCGACCAATCAGGGTACTTTTGCCGTCATCGACGCTACCACAGGTCAGAAAACGCAGCAGGCTTTTATGTTGTTGCGCAATCATCCAGGCTTCGACGCCGCCTTCATTGGCGATTTGTTGTGCAAGTGCGGTGTTCATTTTAAAAATACCCCTGACGTTTTTTCAGCTCCATAGATCCCGCCTGGTCGCGGTCAATCACGCGTCCCTGACGTTCACTGGTGGTGGAGACCAGCATCTCTTCGATGATCTCCGGCAGTGTTTGTGCATTTGACTCCACCGCACCGGTCAGCGGCCAGCAGCCCAGCGTACGAAAACGCACCATCCGTTTTTTAATCACTTCACCCGGTTGCAGGTCGATACGGTTGTCATCAATCATCATCAACATACCGTCGCGTTCCAGAACCGGACGTTCCGCAGCGAGATACAGCGGAACAATGTCGATATTTTCCAGCCAGATGTATTGCCAGATATCCTGCTCGGTCCAGTTGGAAAGCGGAAAGACACGGATACTTTCGCCTTTGTTTATTTGCCCGTTGTAGTTGTGCCATAGCTCCGGACGCTGGTTTTTCGGATCCCAGCGATGGAAGCGGTCACGGAAAGAGTAGATTCGCTCTTTAGCACGAGATTTCTCTTCGTCACGACGTGCGCCACCGAAGGCGGCATCAAAGCCGTACTTGTTCAGTGCCTGCTTCAGGCCTTCGGTTTTCATAATATCGGTATGTTTCGCGCTGCCGTGAACGAATGGATTAATCCCCATCGCCACACCTTCTGGGTTTTTATGCACCAGCAACTCGCAGCCGTAGGCTTTCGCCGTGCGATCGCGGAACTCATACATCTCGCGGAATTTCCAGCCAGTATCGACATGCAGCAATGGGAAAGGCAGCGTACCAGGATAAAACGCCTTGCGCGCCAGATGCAGCATGACGCTGGAATCTTTACCGATTGAGTAAAGCATCACCGGATTTGAGAATTCTGCCGCCACCTCGCGAATAATGTGGATGCTTTCTGCCTCCAGTTGCAGCAGGTGAGTAAGTCGTTTTTGCTCCATAACCGTTCCTTTGCAATACTGCTATTTTCTTGCCATCAGATGTTTCGACTATAGGGAGCGTAAGAGAACGAATGAAATTACCAATTAGAATGAGTAGTTCCTTAACGGAATAACGATTTGGCAAAGCTAATATCAAAAAGTGCTTAAGGCACCGGATTTCGGGCGTTTAGGAAGATTTGAAATTGTTTTAGCGCTGCGGCAGTTTCATACTATGGCGGTAAAAAAAATTTGCATGGTATTTAAGGACTCACTATGTTTTCCGCATTGCGCCACCGTACCGCTGCCCTGGCGCTCGGCGTATGCTTTATTCTCCCCGTACACGCCTCGTCACCTAAACCTGGCGATTTTGCTAATACCCAGGCACGACATATTGCGACTTTCTTTCCGGGACGCATGACAGGAACTCCAGCAGAAATGTTATCTGCGGATTATATTCGCCAACAGTTTCAGCAAATGGGTTATCGCAGTGATATTCGGACATTTAATAGCCGATATATTTACACTGCCCGCGATAATCGCAAGAACTGGCATAACGTGACGGGAAGTACGGTCATTGCTGCTCATGATGGCAAAGCGCCGCAGCAGATCATCATTATGGCGCATCTGGATACTTACGCCCCGCTGAGTGATGCTGACGCAGATGCCAATCTCGGCGGGCTGACGTTACAAGGAATGGATGATAACGCTGCAGGTCTGGGCATCATGCTTGAGCTGGCAGATCGTCTGAAAAATACGCCTACCGAGTATGGTATTCGTTTTGTGGCGACCAGTGGCGAAGAGGAAGGTAAATTAGGCGCTGAGAATTTACTCAAGCGGATGAGTGACACCGAAAAGAAAAATACGCTGCTGGTGATTAATCTCGATAACTTAATTGTTGGCGATAAATTGTATTTCAACAGCGGTGTAAAAACCCCTGAAGCAGTAAGGAAATTAACGCGCGACAGGGCGCTGGCGATTGCCCGCAGTCATGGAATTGCCGCAACGACCAATCCGGGCTTAAATAAAAATTATCCCAAAGGCACCGGGTGTTGTAATGACGCCGAGGTTTTCGACAAAGCCGGTATTGCCGTACTTTCAGTAGAAGCAACAAACTGGAGTCTGGGAAATAAAGATGGTTATCAGCAACGCGCAAAAACAGCCGCATTCCCTGAGGGAACTAGCTGGCATGATGTAAGACTGGATAATCAACAGCATATTGATAAGGCACTTCCAGGAAGAACAGAACGTCGCTGCAGTGACGTTATGCGGATAATGCTACCTCTGGTGAAGGAGCTGGCGAAGGCGTCTTGATGAGTTTGATAATGGAAGCTCCCCCAGTGATATCCATCATCGCATCCAGTGCGTCCGGTTTATCCCCGCTGACGCGGGGAACACTCCGGCAAAGGGCGTGCGCTTCTTGCGCGGTACGGTTCATCCCCGCTGGCGCGGGGAACACTACGTTCCGCCCGGCCATGCGGTCGCCATCCACGGTTTATCCCCGCTGGCGCGGGGAACACGTTGTACTGACTCAGGAATGTTGAACGGTCACCGGTTTATCCCCGCTGACGCGGGGAACACCTCTTTGTGGGAGTCATTACAGCCGCGTAAGTCGGTTTATCCCCGCTGGCGCGCTGAGGAATCCCCAGTAATGGGCGGGTAAAAAAAGACAGGCATAGAGTTTTGTGATCT
>NZ_PTRE01000258.1 GCF_002965065.1 Escherichia sp. MOD1-EC7003 | reverse complement strand
GCCGGATAAGACGCGCCAGCGTCGCATCCGGCAGTTTTTTCGCACCAATGCAAAAAGGCCATCCCTCAGGATGGCCTTTCGTTTTATTTGATGCCTGGCAGTTTATGGCGGGCGTCCTGCCCGCCACCCTCCGGGCCGTTGCTTCGCAACGTTCAAATCCGCTCCCGGCTGATTTGTCCTACTCAGGAGAGCGTTCACCGACAAACAACAGATAAAACAAAAGGCCCAGTCTTTCGACTGAGCCTTTCGTTTTATTTGATGCCTGGCAGTTCCCTACTCTCGCATGGGGAAACCCCACACTACCATCGGCGCTACG
>NZ_PTRE01000257.1 GCF_002965065.1 Escherichia sp. MOD1-EC7003 | reverse complement strand
TTTATGGAAACCGCCAGTCCATTCCCGGGAGGAAAGCATGGTCTGGCAAAAGTGTAGCGATATCAGGCGCAGCTATTTAGCTGGGGGGAGCTGTGCACAAAAAAGGCCACGCCATGCGCAGCCGGAAATAAAGGGATAACGATGAAAGTTCGAGAAAAACAAAAATAACGCTTTTGTGGCAGTGCATGGAGCCTCCCGCTGAATTCAGTATCAGCACTTAAATCCGCGATTATCACAGATACCTGCTTGCTGATTACCTCTCCGTACAGGAGGATTCGCCATACAGTAGTGTTTTTAATAAACAGCAAATAAAAAAATCAAGCATTATGCAGCCTGTTTCTTTTTATTTATCGCCGGTCACAGCAATACCACAGATCAGAACGCCATCAGCCAGTACCGACATGATCCCATTATCCTGCTGGTGAAATCCATCACACTCCCACTAAAAGCAGGATCACAACAGCTAAACCGGTCCGGCTTTTAGGGCTCTGACCATGGCGGTAGACCTGAGCAGACTGACAACGGGGACAATGAACAGTAACGCTGGCCATAAGAAAACCTCAAAAGTGGCATTATACATCAGTTCAACTAATTAGAGACATTAGCGATAAAAGGAGTTCTCATGCCAGAGTATATATCAAGAATCTCTTTAGGATGCAGTTCTTTTAGACGGTCGTCCATCCCGGGGAGGAGGGGCGATATTCTGCAATACACAATGGGAAAGAGAACCATCTGTTTCTCTATTAACCATATGAATAAACAGATTCTGAGCACAGCCTATCAGCAGATAACTAAAGATATTTCAGTATAGAAACAAGACGAAAATTTTTATAGCAGAGACAAAGGAAAGATAACATCTAAAATCCATTCAGGACGCTCTGAATAATGGGGGCCTACCAAAGCACAGAGAGGCGATGGATATTGGTGAGACACTTTAAAGTATTTTTAGATATAATTAGCGCATGCTGTGTCTGTTATTATACTAATAATATTTACGCCGAGAACAACACAAAAACACGGACGTAAATATTATTACTCAATGCTTTTCGGGGGTTATATAGTGCTTTCAAAAATTTTGTTTATGTATTCATTGTGTGTTTTTATTGGATTTTGTTTTTTTGTTTAAAATCAGCTCAAGAGAGGCAATCCTGCCCTCGAGCCATCTTCCAAGAAGCCCCCCCCCCAAGAACCCACTTCAGCCAGAAGACTGAACACAGAATCCACCTATGAAATCAACATAAGAAACCTTATAATGATGCCCATTAACCTTTATATGTGCACATCCTGCCTTAACAGCTTGCGACTGAGTAGACTGTATAAAAGCTGGACTTAGACTCATGGCGCGACTACCAAATAAACTAACAAAAGACATATCAACTCAACCCCATAAAAAAACATCCAAGTAAAAAACATACATCATGATCACGCTATAAGCAATAACGCAATGCATTATCCGTGACATTAGGGTAATGAAAAGTAAAAGACCACTTCCCGAGGAGATGGTTTAGGGATAAAAATACATTTTCTTATTACCCTAAAGAATTTAATACAAAAAAACAATCAAATCACTTCAATCAAACACATTTTAAATTTCTCTGAATCTCCTGCACAATAGTGTTATGAACCCTGTCACGGAATTTATTCATATCTATATTGTTAACATTATTCTCAAAAAAAGTATCCGCAAGGCTGCTTAAAGCTGTACGAATGCACTGATTTCTGACATCC
>NZ_PTRE01000256.1 GCF_002965065.1 Escherichia sp. MOD1-EC7003 | reverse complement strand
TTATCAATTTGCGCGTAAGACCTCGCCCAATCGGGCGGGGATATAAGCGCGGTAACTGCGTAACATTTTTTGACCTTCGTCAATATGGCTTACATTTTTCAGCGTATTTTGTAAGCCTATGAAACGCGCCTATAAATACAGATTCTATCCAACACCCGATCAGGTTGAGCTTTTGGCTCAAACGTTCGGGTGTGTGCGTTTTGTCTATAACTCGATCCTGCGTTGGCGCACCGATGCGTACTACGAACGGCAGGAGAAGATAGGCTATACACAAGCCAGCGCTCGCTTAACAGCACTGAAAAAAGAGCCAGATTTTGCCTGGCTC
>NZ_PTRE01000255.1 GCF_002965065.1 Escherichia sp. MOD1-EC7003 | reverse complement strand
AAACCAACGTTTTTATGCCGCCCTTACGATGTAATTAAATGCAATATTACGGGGGCGGGTTTCAGATGCTGTACGAACTGAGCGAGAGGCGTCGAATGTCCAGTTATAAGAGCCATAACCCTCAATAATTTCCGTTTCCTTTAGGCCTGTAGATAATACTTGACCATGTTGACTAAATGGCCCTGAACTAAGTACATCTCTAAAAAGCTGAGTACGCCCGAAAGAACCAACAATATTCTGAATTGCATCATTCTGTGCAGATAATAAATTACGGCCAGAGTCAATCCCCCGCCCGTCATCCCAGCCGCGAATAAATTCGCCCCGTAGATCCGGCAATTTATTAGTAGGGTAAACCTTTGCCAGATTTGGGTACTTTTCAGAAGAAAATGCTGCACCATTGCATTTCAGCCACCCCGTTGGCGGTGTGGCTGAGGGCCATGGAACAGGTACACCAACGGGCAGTGCCGAGCCTTCCCCCAAACCAACGTTTTTATGCCGCCCTTACGATATAATTAAAGGCAATATTACGAGGACGGTTTTCATTAGCTGTTGGCACGACACGAGAGGCGTCGAATCCAAGGTCATCGGTTTTGCCTATATCAGTTGTGTTATTCGGCATTCTCGCAGATCGTGTTCCTGCATCATAAAAAGCCCCTCTGATTGCATCAAAAGACATGCCAATCCCGCCATCTGCGAACCCCTCAATATTTCTTATTGCATCCCCCTGTGAAGATAATAATTGTCGCCCGGCATCCACACCACGTCCGTCATCCCAGCCACGAATAAATTCACCGCGTAAATCCGGCAATTTATTAGTAGGGTAAGCCTTTGCCAGATTTGGGTACTTTTCAGAAGAAAATGCTGCTCCGTTACATTTCAGCCACCCCGTTGGCGGAGTGGCTGAGGGCCACGGAACAGGTACGCCAACAGGCAATGCTGAGCCTTCCCCCAAACCAAGGTAATCAAGAACGCTCTGAATACTGGTCTTACCAAGAATGGCGCGTCCAACACTT
>NZ_PTRE01000254.1 GCF_002965065.1 Escherichia sp. MOD1-EC7003 | reverse complement strand
GAAACCCGTCCCCGAAATATCGCATTTAATTACATCGTAAGGGCGGCATAAAAACGTTGGTTTAGGGGAAGGCTCGGCGCTGCCCGTTGGTGTACCTATTCCATGGCCCTCAGCCACACCGCCAACGGGGTGGCTGAAATGCAATGGTGCAGCATTTTCTTCTGAAAAGTACCCAAATCTGGCAAAGGTTTACCCAACGTTAAAATTACCTGATTTACGCGGTGAGTTTATCCGTGGCTGGGATGATGGGCGAGGGATTGACTCTGGTCGCTCTATTTTAAGCGAGCAAGGATATGCAACGGAGGATCATGCTCACGGATTACCGTCAAAATCAACCGTAGCAACTGACCGCTCAATTAATTTCTACTTTGACGAGGCATGGGCTACTAGTGGTAATACGGGAGTTATCAGATGGGGGAACACAAGCGATGCAGGATTGCCAGCCCCTAATTATGGAACTTTTAAAACATATAAACAGTCCGTAGCTAATTTAGGTACTGCTGGCTTAGAAACCCGCCCTCGTAATATTGCATTTAATTATATTGTGAGGGCGGATTAATTATATCAACTGGCTGTAGAAAGTTGTTTTTCAGGCCAGTTGAGATCTGGTGCCGTGGTTAAATCCATCGCGTTCAGCTCGTCTATATAATCTAGCACGGAGTTAAGCTGCGTGGTTTCTGCCTGCGTCAACTTCCGTCCAGCCCGTAATTTCAACTGAATCAGACTAATGGAATCCATCGCAGTATCAATCAATGACTGACGTTTTGTTTCTGCTGCCTCTACAGCTGCACTATGTTGAGCCTCAGTATCAACCACCCATTTCTCTCCATCCCATTTGTCGTATGGTGTTAGCGGGGCGATAGTGGTTGTATTTTCCGGATAGTCACCCAACACCGTGATTTCTTCGGGATTCCCAGTGTCAATGCTATAGACAGTTTCGCCACGATGATCTGGCACATACTCCCATGAACTTAAATCCTCTGAACGGAGAATCGCATAACCTGCTTTATGTGAGCCTGGAGCATCCAAACAAGAATTTGCCGGAATACCAACGCCAACAGCAAGATATTCAGTTGATGCAGAAATATATTCCCGATTACCACCATCATAGTTATAAACGATAATGTTTCCTGCCTGTATGGCTATAAGTTCGCTATTTAATATCGCATTATCCATTATGCTGCTCTCACAATATAATTGAAGGCAATGTTACGTGGGCGGGTTTCATTCCCCCCAGATAACTCCGTTCTGTATTGACTGGTAAATTTACCATTAATCGCTCCTTGCCGGACGGCGTTATCTGTCGACAACAGACTATCCCCCCCTCTGTCATTTGGCACCAATACCGTGTTATCCCACGCGTCCCATGACCGAATATTATGATAATGACTTCCTGTTAACCACCCCTGTATGCTTAAGATGACCCTTCCCGCATCCACACCTCGCCCATCATCCCAACCACGGATAAACTCACCGCGTAAATCCGGTAATTTATTGGTGGGGTAGGCCTTTGCCAGTTTGGGATACATTTCAGAAGAAAATGCTGCACCATTGCATTTTAGCCAGCCCGTTGGTGGTGTTTCTAAGGGCCACGGAACGGGCACACCAACAGGCAGTGCAGAGCCTTCCCCCAAACCAACGTTTTTATGCCGCCCTTACGATGTAATTAAATGCAATATTACGGGGGCGGGTTTC
>NZ_PTRE01000253.1 GCF_002965065.1 Escherichia sp. MOD1-EC7003 | reverse complement strand
TAATGACCAATAGCGGACATTAAAAATGGCGAAAAACGGCCAATAATCTTGGCGTTGACAAGGGTTAAGTAAGAAGAGCTGGTATCTGCTTATTTGTAACCACCGTAGTTGGGCTGATATTGTCGTACTGTGCGTGTTGTTTCGTAAGCACATTCCGATGAATAAATATTTCCTCAAGCAGCAGCTGGCCTGGGTGCCTTTTCTTGGCCTGGCGTGCTGGGCGCTGGATATGCCATTTATGAAGCGTTATTCCCGCGCTTATTTATTACGTCATCCGGAGCGACGTGGTAAAGATGTTGAAACCACTCGGCGTTCTTGTGAAAAGTTTCGCCGGCATCCCACCACCATTGTCAATTTCGTTGAAGGCTCCCGTTTCACGCAAGAAAAACATCAGCAAACCCACTCCACTTTTCAAAACTTGTTGCCACCAAAGGCGGCAGGCATTGCGATAGCGCTAAATGTACTGGGTAAACAATTCGATAAACGTAACCGGCTCATTTAAACCGTCTGGTCTGTTTCCTCCGGCTCTACAAAAATAATGTCC
>NZ_PTRE01000252.1 GCF_002965065.1 Escherichia sp. MOD1-EC7003 | reverse complement strand
GTAGATCACAAAACTCTATGCCTGTCTTTTTTTACCCGCCCATTACTGGGGATTCCTCAGGGCGGGGTGCGGGCTTTCGTAATCTTGCCCTGGGGTTAAGACGTAAGATGAGAAAAGCAGCCATGGACAGAAACTATCTGGCTTCAGTCCTTTCGGGGTGCGGGCTTTCGTAATCTTGCCCTGATTTAGGTATTAAATTGAGGAGAGGATATGAAAATTTATGAAATAGAACCGAATCTAGAAGAGTTTAAGTATTATCTACCAGATAGTGAAAGCCCTGTCATTAGTATGTTACATACTTTTGATGGGCGTCCACTATACAAGGCGTGGCATCAGTATGAATTTGAATTATTTACAGGTAAAAATAAAAAAGAAAAATCCAGAAGAATAGATTTTAATATATCATGCTTTACTCTTGGTTTATTATTGATTAGTGGTGAGTTGAAGGAGGCTGTCGAGGGGAAGTTAGTTAATCAAGTGGAGTTTCTTCCAGTGACCACTTCGGATGGAAGAGAGTTTCTTTTTACTAATGTTATTAATGTAAAAAAATGTATTGCTGCTGATAGCTGGCGTGACTTTAATAAAATGGATATTGAACGCTCATATCGCTTTCACTCAATAAGTGAGGGTGATATGATTTTTAGAGACTCTGTATATAGTGTAAATTGTTTTTTCACAGAAAAATTCGCAAATTTCCTTGGGGGGCTTGATATAAAGGGAGGACGATTGACCGTCGTCGGTGAATTATGATGCGCAAACTACAGGGAAAGCTCAGTCCTTGCGGGGAGCGGGCTTTCATAAGCTTGCCCTGGCGGTAAATCAATAAGAAAAAGAGGTTGTGGCTGACATGAATGTGAAGGCAATAGAAACAAAATATGGTCTAATTTACGGGCGAGATGCTTTAGTTCTATCAGGGACTGAATTAATATTCTATCCTTTTAATTTTGTCATTAAAGCGTCGTTATCTTTGTCTTCTTGTAAGCCAATTATTACAAATGCCCCTGATATTAACGTTGAATTTTTGTTTAGCAACATCAAAAAACTGTCTATATATAAAGTGGATGATTATCCATATGAAAAATATTCTCTATCAAGCTTTGACTTGATAGAGAATATGGATGGCGACGAACTTCAACATATAGTTCTTAGCACTTATGATCATGTTTTCGATATAATTGGGAAATATGAAATTAAATATTCGTAAATAAAGTCGTCTGTTCAATAAACCGGGAAATATCTTCTGATTTTCCCGGGTTTTTACTATCAATCTCCGTTCAATTCACTAAACCAACACATCTTTAATCCCCTTAACCAACTGTTTAACCTGATAAAATTCTTCCCGCAGTTCCTGCACCTCGTCACTGTCGGCAATAATGGTCAGGCATCCCTCCGAAATCGCGCCGGACGGGACGCTGGTGTGGGCGGGGTATCAGGCGGGATTTGGCGAAAACCGGGGTGACATCAGCAACAGCGGGGCGTACTTTGAGCAGCCGCTGCGGCTGCCGGGACAGTATTTTGATGAAGAGACGGGGCTGCACTATAATCTGTTCAGGTATTATGCGCCGGAGTGCGGGAGGTTTATAAGCCAGGACCCGATTTCGATCCGTGGCGGGATAAATCTTTATCGTTATGCGCCTAATCCGATTACATGGATCGATCCGCTTGGTTTAATCAAGGTATTCCGAAATATTCGTGCGGATGAATCTATTAGTGAGGGATTATCTGCAAAGGCACCGGGGCGAGGAATGAGTGCTGCTGGTTATGTTAGAAATGGTAGTAATGATACGTTTAAAGGCTCACAATTCATTTCAACAACAGTAGATGAAGATGTAGCTGTACGATACCGTGAACCGGGCTAAACTACAGTTACATTTGATACTGACGATGTGATTCCTGATGTTAAAGGTAATCGGAATATTATTGACTTATCCACGGTAGAGAAAGCAACCGATGCTGGATTAAAAGGGCCGGCCCGTAACTATGCAGTTAGTTCTGGAGAAGTGCTTGTGGAAGGTCATGTACCATCAAATGCTATTACCCCTTGTTAAAGGCAGGAATTTATATATGGATAAAGAGATTGCATTGAAAATAGTAGTCGATAAATTATTAGGGAATGATTCAATACCCGTTAGATTAAGACTCAAGAAAGATTTTTCTGATGATGAGGTTGAAAATTTATACAAGGCGCTGGATTTTTTAGCAGAAATATATGCTGATGAGATTATGGTTCCGAAAGTTTTAGGATTGGCACTAATGGATGTATATGGAATGTTTTCTTTTCGGGACGGAATGTACAGTAAGGACAAGCTGATTAAATTTGAGGATATAGGTATAGAACTTCAAGAGAAAGCTATAAATCTCTTTTCCTAAAGGATAAATACGAAAAACAGGGTACTTTGCAGACGAAGTACCTTTTGCTTATGACCGGAGCGGCTGGCTGACCAGCCGCACGGGTCAGATGTACGACCATGCTCATTATTATTACGATAAAGCCGGAAACCTGCTGACGGACGAGTATCAGAGTGCGGTGATGGACAACCGTCTGCCGGGCTACGGGCGTGACCGTTACCGTTATAACGAATGGGGCGAACTGACAGCGCGCAGGGAGCAGCAGCTGGAGTGGAACGCGCAGGGCCAGCAGGGAAAGATCACGTAACGCTGCTTTTTTGTACTAAATAATTCGCATTTTATGCTCAATAATTGAGATATTCCTTATTGCCTGAGGCTATTTTTCATTGCTTATACATGTTCAAATACTCCTTACATAAATAAGGAGAACAAAATGGAACTTAAAAAATTGATGGAACACATTTCTATTATCCCCGATTACAGACAAGCCTGGAAAGTGGAACATAAATTGTCAGATATTCTACTGTTGACTATTTGTGCCGTCATTTCTGGTGCAGAAGGCTGGGAAGATATAGAGGATTTTGGGGAAACACATCTCGATTTTTTGAAGCAATATGGTGATTTTGAAAATGGTATTCCTGTTCACGATACCATTGCCCGAGTTGTATCCTGTATCAGTCCTGCAAAATTTCACGAGTGCTTTATTAACTGGATGCGTGACTGCCATTCTTCAGATGATAAAGATGTCATCGCAATTGATGGAAAAACACTCCGGCACTCTTATGACAAGAGCCGCCGCAGGGGAGCGATTCATGTTATTAGTGCGTTCTCGACAATGCACAGTCTGGTCCTCGGGCAGATCAAGACAGATGAGAAATCCAATGAGATTACAGCCATTCCTGAACTTCTTAACATGTTGGATATTAAAGGAAAAATCATCACAACTGATGCAATGTGTTGCCAGAAAGATATTGCAGAGAAGATACAAAAGCAGGGAGGTGATTATTTATTCGCTGTAA
>NZ_PTRE01000251.1 GCF_002965065.1 Escherichia sp. MOD1-EC7003 | reverse complement strand
AAAAGAGATTGAACGCGGCCAGACGGCGATTAAATTGGCGCAGGCGGGGCATAACGGGGCGGTGATTAGCAGGGGCGACGCCGGTATTTACGGCATGGCGGGACTGGTGCTGGAGCTGGTGAGCAAGCAGAAGCTGGATGTGGAAGTTCGCCTTATTCCAGGGATGACCGCCAGTATCGCCGCCGCCTCGCTGCTGGGTGCGCCGCTGATGCACGACTTCTGTCATATCAGCCTCAGCGACTTGCTGACGCCGTGGCCGGTGATTGAAAAACGCATCGTTGCCGCAGGCGAAGCCGACTTCGTTATCTGTTTTTACAACCCGCGCAGCCGTGGCCGCGAAGGGCATCTGGCGCGCGCCTTTGAACTGCTGTCGGCCAGTAAAAGCGCTCAAACGCCGGTGGGCGTAGTGAAATCTGCCGGACGCAAAAAGCAGGAAAAATGGCTGACCACCCTCGGAGAGATGGATTTTGAACCGGTGGATATGACCAGTCTGGTGATCGTTGGCAACAAAGCGACTTATATACAGGATGGCCTGATGATCACGCCGCGAGGTTATGTGCTGTGAGCTACGGCGAGGTGCTGGTGATAGGGGGAACCAGCGACGCGCGGGCGCTATGCCAACAGCTGGACGCGGCGCAGGTCAAATACACCCTGTCGGTGGCAACGCCGACCGGCCAGCAGCTGGCAGGCGATATTCAGGGGCAGGTGCGCTGCGGGCGACTTGAGCTGGAGGAGATGGTCGCCTGGCTAAAGGCCAACCGTACCCGTTGGGTCATTGACGCTTCGCACCCTTACGCTGAAGTGGTGAGCCGTAACATCATTCGCGCCTGTGAAATCGCTGGCGTGTTGCTCAGTCGCTATCAGCGTCCGGAACAGCTTAGCGACCTGACGCATCCACAGCTTTATACCGTACAGAGCATCGAAGAAGCCTGCGATGTGGCGCGGCGCTTCGGTCAGCGGGTATTGCTCACTACGGGAAGCAAAGATCTGGCGCGCTGGCGGGCGGGGTTAGGCGAGAAAACGCTGTTGGCTCGCGTGTTGCCGGTAGCCGATGTCATCGCCCAGTGTGTTGAACTTGGCTTTGGCGTTGGCGAGATCTTCGCCCTGTGCGGGCCGTTCAGTGCCGAGTTTAACGCCGCTTTTTACCGTCAGTGCCGCGCCGATGTGGTGATCACCAAGGCCTCCGGTGCGGAAGGCGGTTATCAGGAAAAAGTACAACCCTGTCTCGATGCTGGTATCCCCTGCATCGTGATTACGCGCCCGGCACCGCTGGTGACGGGTGAAGAGTTACTGGAAAGTCAGGCTGCCTTTGCCCGGCGCTTAGCGCGTTGGCTGGCCGCTGCTTAAGGAGTCAGAAATGAAAAAAGCGCTTCTGGTGATCAGTTTTGGCACCAGCTATCCCGACACCTGTGAAAAGAACATTGTCGCCTGTGAGCGCGAACTGGCGGCCAGCTGCCCGGACCGCGACACGTTTCGCGCCTTTACCTCCGGGATGATTATTCGCAAGCTCAAGCAGCGTGATGGTATCGAGATTGATACGCCGTTGCAGGCTTTGCAGAAGCTCGTCGAACAGGGCTATCAGGATGTGGCGATTCAGTCGCTGCACATCATTAACGGCGATGAATACGAAAAGATCGTTCGCGAAGTGCAAAGTATGCGCCCGTTGTTCGCTCGTCTGACGCTGGGCGCGCCGCTGCTGAGCAGCCGTGACGATTATGTCCAACTGATGCAGGCGCTGCGCCAGCAGATGCCGCCGCTTGCTGAGAAAGAAACGGTGGTCTTTATGGGGCACGGTGCCAGTCATCACGCCTTCGCCGCCTACGCCTGTCTGGACCATATGATGACCGCCCAACGCTTTCCGGCGCGAGTGGGCGCGGTCGAGAGCTATCCGGAAGTTGACATTCTTATCGACAGCCTGCGCCAGCAGGGGGTGACGGGTGTTCACCTGATGCCATTGATGCTGGTGGCGGGCGATCATGCCATCAACGATATGGCCTCGGACGAAGAGGACTCCTGGAAAACGTTGTTCAACGCTGCCGGTATTCCGGCGACGCCGTGGCTTAGCGGGCTGGGAGAAAATCCGGCGGTGCGCGCGATGTTTGTCGCCCACCTACAACAGGCGCTGAATCTGTCGATGGAGGAAGCAGCATGAGCGGCAAACTGTATGCTCTGAGTACCGGACCGGGCGCGTCCGACCTGATTACCGTTCGCGCGGCGCGCATTCTTGGCAAACTGGATATTCTCTACGCCCCCGCCGGACGTAAAGGTGGCGATAGCCTGGCGCTTTCCATCGTGCGTGAATATATCGGCGAACAGACCGAAGTACGCTGCTGCCATTTTCCGATGAGCGCCGACAGCGCGGAAAAAGAGGCGGTCTGGGATGAGGTTGCCGCTGCGCTGGTGCACGAAGTGAAAGCGGGTAAGCAGGTTGGGTTTATTACCCTCGGCGACGCCATGCTGTTCAGCACCTGGGTATTTTTACTCCAGCGTATCGGCTGTGCGGACTGGCTGGAGATTGTTCCTGGCGTCACCTCTTTCGCCGCTATCGCCGCGCGTTCAAAAACGCCGCTGGCCATGGAACAACAGTCGCTGGCGGTGATCTCCTGTACCGCGCCGGAAGAGGAAATTGAACAAGCGCTGCGTCAGCATGAAAGCCTGGTGTTGATGAAAGT
The DNA here is from genome assembly GCF_002965065.1 of Escherichia sp. MOD1-EC7003. Lineage (GTDB taxonomy): Bacteria > Pseudomonadota > Gammaproteobacteria > Enterobacterales > Enterobacteriaceae > Escherichia. The sequence continues at coordinate 8,206 of NZ_PTRE01000251.1, read as the reverse complement.
CTACGGGCGCTTTGCGCGCATCAAAGCGCTGCTGGCGAAAAACGGACTGCTGGATGCCGCACTGATGATGTCTGAGGCCACGCTGCCCGGCGAACAGTGCTGGCGCCATTTGAGTGATGTCAGCGACGACCAGCCGCTGCCCTATTTCTCAACCATCCTGGTCAACAAACAGTGGGAGTATGCAGAATGAAACTTGAACAACAGCTAAAACAGCTGTCTTTCAGTGGCTTAGCTGCGGCGCTATTACTGATGATAGTGCCAGAGCAGGCCTTCGCGATGCACATCATGGAGGGCTTTTTACCGCCGATGTGGGCACTGGCGTGGTGGGTGCTCTTTTTACCCTGCCTGTGGTACGGGCTGGTACGCCTGCGCCGTATCGTGCAGGAAGACAACAACCAGAAGGTACTGCTGGCGCTGTGCGGGGCGTTTATTTTTGTGCTTTCGGCGCTGAAAATTCCTTCCGTCACCGGCAGCTGTTCGCACCCGACTGGCGTCGGCCTGGCGGTGATCCTCTTCGGACCGGGCGTGGTGGCGATCCTTGGCGCTATCGTGCTGCTGTTCCAGGCGCTGCTGCTGGCGCACGGTGGGCTGACAACGCTTGGCGCGAACGGCATGTCGATGGCGGTGATTGGGCCGGTAGTCGGTTATATGGTGTGGAAAATGGCCTGCCGCGCGGGGATTCGCCGCGATGTCGGGGTGTTTCTCTGCGCGATGCTGGCGGATCTGGTGACCTACTTTGTCACCTCCGTACAGCTTGGCGTTGCTTTTCCAGATCCTACAGCGGGGGCGACCGGCTCGATCGTAAAATTTATGGGGATCTTCTGCCTGACGCAGCTCCCGATCGCCATTGCTGAAGGGTTGTTAACCGTCATGATCTACGACCAGTTGACCAAACGTCAGCTGATTACCGCACAGGGGCATTAACATGAAAAAGACGCTGATATTGTTAGCTATGGTAGTGGCGCTGGTGATCCTGCCGTTCTTTATCGATCACGGCGGTGAATTTGGCGGTTCGGATGGTGAAGCGGAGAGCCAGATTCAGGTGGTTGCGCCGCACTATGAGCCATGGTTCCAGCCGCTGTACGAACCGGCAAGCGGAGAAATTGAGAGTCTGCTGTTTACGCTACAGGGCTCCCTTGGCGCGGCGGTGATTTTCTATATTCTGGGTTACACCAAAGGCAGACAGCGCCGTGATGACCGGGTTTGACCGACTCAGCTATCAAAGCCGCTGGTTTCACGTCGCGCCAGAGCGCAAGTTTCTGTTCTGGCTGCTGCTGATGGTGCTGGCCTTTACCCTGCCTCCGCTGGGGCAGGGTATCGAAATGGTGCTGATTGCCGCCTTAACCTGCTGGCTGCTGCGGGTTTCGCCGTGGCGCTGGTGCCGCTGGATGGCGCTGCCGTTCGGCTTCCTGCTGATTGGCGTGCTGACTATTCTGTTTAGCATCAGCCGCGATCCGCATGCTCTGCTGGTGAGCGTTCCGTTGGGAAGCTTCCGGTTGGGCATCACGTCAGAGGGGCTGACTACCGCTAATGAGACCTTCTGGCGCAGCCTGGCGGCGCTGGCATCCACCTTCTGGCTGGTGCTGAATCTGCCGTTCCCACAGCTTATTTTGCTGCTTAAGCGCGGTCGGGTGCCGCGACTGCTGACCGAGCAGATCCTGCTGACCTGGCGCTTTATTTTTATTCTGGTAGATGAAGCGCTGGCGATTCACCGTGCGCAAACTTTGCGTTTTGGCTACCGTAGCGTGCCGAAAGGCTATCGCTCGCTGGCGATGCTGGTGGGGTTACTGTTTACCCGCGTGATGATCCGCTACCAACAGATGAGCACGGTGCTTGATATCAAACTGTATCAGGGTGATTTTCACCTCTAAGGATAAGTATGCTTGCCACGACCGATCTCTGGTTTCGCTATCAGGATGAGCCGGTGTTGAAGGGGCTGACGCTGGATTTTTCCCACCATGCGGTGACCGGCCTGGTGGGGGCGAACGGATGCGGAAAATCCACGCTGTTTATGAATCTGAGCGGCCTGCTGCGCCCGCAAAAAGGGGCGGTGTTGTGGCAAGAAAAGCCGCTGGATTACAGCAAGCGCGGCCTGCTGGCGCTGCGTCAGCAGGTGGCGACCGTTTTCCAGGACCCTGACCAGCAGATCTTTTATACCGATATCGACAGCGATATCGCCTTTAGCCTGCGTAACCTGGGCGTCGCGGAGGATGAAATCGCCCGTCGGGTGGACGATGCGCTGACCCTGGTTGATGCGCACTCTTTTCGCCAGCAGCCGATTCAGTGCCTGAGCCACGGGCAGAAAAAACGTGTGGCGATCGCTGGGGCGCTGGTGTTGCAGGCACGCTATTTACTGCTTGATGAGCCCACGGCGGGCCTCGATCCCTCCGGGCGCGCGCAGATGATTGACATCATCAAGCGCATTGTCGATCAAGGTAACCACGTGGTGATCTCCAGCCACGATATCGATCTGATTTATGAAGTCAGCGATGCGGTTTACGTTTTGCGCCGTGGCGAAGTGCTGGCGCACGGTGAACCCGGCGCGGTATTTTCGCGCTGCGAGTTAATGACGCAAGCCGGACTCACTCAGCCGTGGCTGGTGAAGCTGCATACACAGCTGGGACTGCCGCTGTGTAAAACCGAAGGCGAGTTTTTTGAGCAGATGCGAAATCATGCAATGAAGGAGGCGTCATGACGCTGGCAATTATGTTACAGGGGACCGCTTCTGACGTCGGTAAAAGCGTGCTGGTAGCGGGACTGTGCCGTATTTTTTATCAGGACGGGCTGCGTACCGCGCCGTTTAAATCGCAGAATATGGCGCTCAATTCTGGTATCACGCCGGATGGCAAAGAGATGGGGCGCGCGCAGATTTTCCAGGCCGAAGCGGCGGGAATTACGCCGGATGTGCGTATGAACCCGGTGCTGCTTAAACCGACCAGCGACCGTAAAGCGCAGGTGGTGCTGATGGGTAAGGTGGCGACCGATATGGACGCGGTGAGCTATCACGAATACAAGCCGCGTCTGCGCGAACAGATTCTCTCGGTCTATAACAGCCTGGCCGCCGAACATGATGTACTGGTGCTGGAAGGGGCAGGTAGCCCGGCAGAGATCAACCTGCGCGACCGCGACATCGTCAATATGGGCATGGCCGAGATGGCGCGGTGTCCGGTGATCCTCGTGGCAGATATCGACCGCGGCGGCGTTTTCGCCTCCATTTACGGCACCCTCGCGCTGCTGCACGACCACGAACGTGCGCGGGTTAAAGGCGTCATTATTAATAAATTTCGCGGCGACGTGGCGCTGCTTTATTCGGGTATCGAGCAGATAGAAGCGTTAACCGGTGTCCCGGTGCTCGGCGTGATGCCGTGGCTGGATGTCGATCTCGAAGATGAGGACGGCGTGGCGCTGCAAAAGGGTAAATACCTGCGTACTGACAGGCGTGATATTGAGATAGCCGTGGTCCAGGTGCCGCATATTTCCAACTTTACCGACTTCAACGCGCTGGCGGCGCAGCCGGACGTTCGCGTGCGCTATGTTCGCCAGCCGCAGGAGTTAGCGGGGGTTGATATGGTTATCTTGCCGGGGAGTAAAAATACGCTCGGCGATCTGCTCTGGCTGCGCGAAAGCGGGATGGCACACGCGGTGCTACAGACCCAGCGTCAGGGCGTGCCGGTGCTGGGGATCTGCGGTGGCTACCAGATGCTTGGCGAAACCATTATTGATGAGGTGGAATCGGGGCTTGGCACGCAGCCGGGACTGGGGTTACTCAATACCGTAACCTATTTCGCGCAGCATAAAACCACCACCCAGGTCACGGCGAATATGGCCCCGGCGCTGCCGACGTGGCTGGCGGCCACGGCAGGGCTTGCGGTACGCGGCTATGAAATCCATATGGGCGAAACCGAGCTGCATGATGGCTGCCGTTCGCTGCTGCAATTACATAAAAACGGGCTGAGCGTAGCGGATGGCGCGGTGAGCGACGATGGCCTGGCGTTTGGCACCTATCTTCACGGCCTGTTTGACAGCGATGAATTCACCCGCGCGTTGGTTAACGGCCTGCGTCAGCGGAAAGGGCTGGCGGCGCTGGATAGCGATTTCGAGTATGCGCTGTACAAATCCCAGCAGTTCGATCTGCTGGCCGACGCGATGCGCCAGAATATTGATATCGAAAAAATCTACGCCATCATGCGTCAACATCAGGAGCCAATATGCTGACTTTAGTTACCGGCGGGGCGCGCAGCGGTAAAAGTCGCCACGCCGAAGCGCTGATCGCCCACTCGCCGCAGGTGCTGTATATCGCCACGTCACAGATCTTTGATGACGAAATGGCGGCGAGGATCCAGCACCACCGCGACGGCAGGCCCGCACACTGGCGCACGGCTGAACGCTGGCAGCAGCTTGATGAGCTGATAACGCCGGATAACGATCCCGAAGAGGCGATCTTGTTGGAATGCATCACCACCATGGTGACCAATCTGCTGTTTGCGCTGGGCGGCGACAGTTCGCCGGACGATTGGGATTATGCTGCGCTGGAGCGGGCCATTGACGCTGAAATCGCTGTGCTGATTGCCGCCTGTCAGCGCTGTCCGGCTCAGGTGGTGCTGGTGACCAACGAGGTGGGGATGGGGATCGTGCCGGAAAACCGTCTGGCCCGCCATTTCCGCGATATCGCCGGGCGAGTCAACCAGCGCCTTGCAGCGGCGGCAGACGACGTCTGGCTGGTGGTGTCGGGCATCGGTGTGAAAATTAAATAAACAGGCGCTCCGTACCGGGCGTTATTCTTCCTGCTGGTTCTGTCGTGGGCCAGCCAACATAACGAGAACCTCTATGCAAAGCTTAACCTCTCTACTGGGCGCGATCCCCGCGCCTGATGAAAGCGCGATGGCACGCGCCCGGCTTCATATTGATGGTCTGCTCAAGCCGCCGGGAAGCCTTGGACGCCTTGAAGATCTTGCCGTACAGCTGGCGGGGATGCCCGGCCTTGAAGGCGTCCCGCAGGTGAAAAAGAAGGCGCTGCTGGTGATGTGCGCCGACCACGGCGTGTGGGACGAAGGCGTTGCGATATCGCCTAAAGCGGTAACCGCGATTCAGGCGGCGAATATGACCCTGGGTAAAACTGGCGTTTGCGTGCTGGCGGCGCAGGCGGGCGCGAAAATGCACGTGATTGATGTCGGGATCGATGCCGAACTTATTCCTGGCGTTATCAATATGCGCGTGGCGCGCGGCTGCGGCAATATCGCCGTTGGCCCAGCTATGAGCCGCAGTCAGGCAGAAGAACTGCTGCTGGAGGTGATTCGCTATACCCGTGGTCTGGCAGAAGATGGCGTCACGCTGTTTGGTGTTGGTGAGTTGGGGATGGCGAATACCACCCCGGCGGCGGCGATTGTCAGCGTCCTGACCGGTAGCGACGCGCAGGAGGTGGTGGGGATTGGCGCCAATTTACCGCTGACCAAAGTCGGTAACAAAGTGGATGTGGTGCGTCGAGCTATCGCCGTTAACCAGCCGGACCCACATGATGGTCTGGACGTGCTGGCGAAAGTGGGCGGTTTTGATTTATTGGGGATGGCGGGCGTGATGCTGGGTGCGGCTTCTTGTGGACTGCCGGTGGTGCTGGATGGTTTCCTCTCTTATGCGGCGGCGCTGGCGGCATGCCGGATTGCGCCACAGGTGAAACCCTACCTGATACCGTCGCACTATTCGGCAGAGAAGGGCGCACGTACGGCGCTGATGCACCTCGAACTGGAGCCTTACCTGAATATGGGCATGCGCCTGGGCGAAGGCAGCGGCGCGGCGCTGGCGATGCCAATCGTCGAAGCGGCCTGTGCGATGTACCACGAGATGGGCATGCTGGCGGCGAGCAATATTGTTTTGCCGAACAGTTGAGAAGGCGGAGGGGGGCGGCGCAGCACCGTTCCCTGAATTAGGCATAAGATTTTGCGGATCGCAGAAACAAAAAAACACCCTTGAGGGTGTTTAAAATGTTGGTTGCGGGGGCCGGATTTGAACCGACGACCTTCGGGTTATGAGCCCGACGAGCTACCAGGCTGCTCCACCCCGCGTCACCGTACTACTTTACTTCATTAAATTTTGATTGGTTGCGGGGGCCGGATTTGAACCGACGACCTTCGGGTTATGAGCCCGACGAGCTACCAGGCTGCTCCACCCCGCGTCACCGTACTGCTTTACTTCATCAAATTTTAATTGGTTGCGGGGGCCGGATTTGAACCGACGACCTTCGGGTTATGAGCCCGACGAGCTACCAGGCTGCTCCACCCCGCGTCCGTGGATGCGCACTATACTCCGCTCGCGTTTTCATGCAACCTTTTTTTTACCCGGGTCACGGATCTGGCATGATTTTGAGCAAAAACAAATCACTGGAGCCTGTTTTTTGTGCAGAATTTACGTCAGGGAGAGGCTGCTCATTTCATTAAACGCGGCGGTTTGTTATCTTCATTGCGCCTTATTTTTTAAACTGAAGAAGAGAACAATGAAAGGACGTTGGGTAAAGTACCTTCTTATGGGCACGGTTGTGGCAATGCTTGCCGCCTGCTCTTCCAAACCAACCGATCGCGGACAGCAATATAAAGACGGGAAATTTACCCAGCCTTTCTCTCTGGTAAACCAGCCAGATGCCGTTGGCGCGCCAATTAACGCCGGTGATTTTGCCGAGCAAATTAACCATATCCGTAATTCGTCCCCGCGTCTGTATGGCAACCAGAGTAATGTTTATAACGCGGTGCAAGAGTGGCTGCGCGCAGGTGGTGATACACGCAATATGCGCCAGTTCGGCATTGATGCCTGGCAGATGGAAGGTGCCGACAACTATGGCAACGTGCAGTTTACAGGCTATTACACGCCGGTAATTCAGGCGCGGCATACCCGCCAGGGCGAGTTCCAGTATCCTATTTACCGTATGCCACCAAAACGTGGTCGTCTGCCGTCTCGTGCGGAGATCTACGCCGGGGCATTGAGTGATAAATATATTCTCGCTTACAGTAACTCCCTGATGGATAACTTCATTATGGATGTTCAGGGTAGCGGTTATATTGATTTTGGTGATGGTAGTCCGCTTAACTTCTTCAGCTATGCCGGTAAGAACGGTCATGCCTACCGTAGCATTGGTAAGGTGCTGATCGACCGTGGCGAAGTGAAAAAAGAAGATATGTCGATGCAGGCGATTCGTCACTGGGGCGAAACACACAGTGAAGCCGAGGTTCGCGAGCTGCTTGAGCAGAATCCTTCATTTGTTTTCTTTAAACCGCAATCTTTTGCACCTGTGAAAGGGGCAAGTGCGGTGCCGCTGGTTGGTCGCGCTTCAGTTGCCTCCGATCGTTCCATTATCCCGCCAGGTACAACCTTGCTGGCAGAAGTACCGCTGCTGGATAATAACGGCAAGTTTAATGGTCAGTACGAACTGCGTCTGATGGTGGCGTTGGACGTCGGTGGCGCAATCAAAGGCCAACACTTCGATATCTATCAAGGGATCGGGCCGGAAGCCGGACATCGCGCAGGTTGGTACAACCACTATGGACGTGTCTGGGTGCTGAAAACCGCCCCAGGCGCAGGTAACGTCTTTAGCGGCTAATGTGATATTCTGTATACCGTTTTTACGGATATGACAGGGTGAGGGATACAGGGTGAGAGCATGAAAAGTATGTTTTTTGTACACACTTGAATAAAGGATAAAATACAATCAGAGACTGTATATTTAGCATGCTAAATACAACATTTTAAATGCAACTATGCGTTAAGTTTTACGGGTTAATATTGCGTTATTGATAAATTCATAAATTAACATTTAAATTATAGTTATCATAATCTTTCCCTGGTGAGGGATAACCTCACATCCTGATTATTGACTAAATGCGCGTTGTTCATGCCGGATGCGGCTTGAGTGTTTTATCCGGCCTACAAACCATGCAAATTCAATAGATTGCAGAAGTTATGTAGGCCTGATAAGCGTAATGCATCAGGCATTTACGCGTTCAGGGTGAGGGATAACCTCACATCCTGATTATTGACTAAGTGCGCGTTGTTCATGCCGGATGCGGCGTGTGCGCCTTATCCGGCCTACAAACCATGCAAATTCAATAGATTGCAGAAGTTATGTAGGCCTGATAAGCGTAGTGCATCAGGCATTTAGGCGTTTAGGGTGAGGGATAACCTCACATCCTGATTATTGACTAAGTGCGCGTTGTTCATGCCG
>NZ_PTRE01000250.1 GCF_002965065.1 Escherichia sp. MOD1-EC7003 | reverse complement strand
CGCGTAGCACTGCCGACTGAATAACACATCCCCGTCAATACGGTTCTTGCTGCACGCTTACGATCATGCTGCTCACCATGAAAATATTCATTACTGACCAACAAAAAGCTGAACTTGAACGCTTTCATGATTCCAGTCGTGACGGGCGAGTCAAAAGCTATTCTTCTGGCCTCCGAAGGCTGGAGTTCGGTTATGGTTGCTCAGGCTTTACACCTGCATCAGACGACCGTTGATCACCATATCAGCGAGTTTCTGAATAAGGAACCAAAAGGCTATCACCTGTTTAAAACTCAACGAACCAGAACCACCTTATTATCAATAACAGCAAAAAATGGATTCCACGAAAACATACGCTTTCCATCAGCATTGAAGAATTCGAGTGGGGAATTCCTGTTAATACTATTAATACCCAGACAAAAAATCCTGTTATTTTGATATGTCAATAACGTATATTTGTCCCAGTTTGGATTTGGATTTATCTTCCCCTTCTCAACAGCATTAACTATGCCTATAGAATCAAAAAAAAGATCAGTATCATCCGTTAGATTTGCTAGAGCATATTCATTCAGAGCTATTGCATACTTTTTCTTTATTGTAGTAAGATCACCAACTTTAAGATCATTTATTAAGTCTTTATAAGCATCAATTAATCTATTCCTTAACGTTAAATCATTAATCTGAGGTGATGCTTTAGTCCATTGCCAAATGGGAATACCTGAAGCGGTTATGTTTCTTGTGGCAGTTAACCAGTCTTCTGGTTTAGTGTCACCAGAAAATATTATCTTATTAGATATTCCTTTGATGATGGGGTTATGTGTAGTATCGCTGAGATCATTAATTTCGTAGCCTTGTGGATCATTGAATGGCCGACCGTTTTCACCATTAAAAATAACTTTAAAATTTGTTACCACCACATCAGGCTCTTTTGGCTCCGATCTTACGATCTTGACTTCACATGTGTAGATATCAGTTTTTATTTTTGACTCCGAGGGGAAAAAAATCAAACCTACAGTGTTATTAACGCCATTCTCCAAGGATTTTGTTATATCCATCCCTGTACTAATAGTCCTTGAGCCACGTAAAGTGCTAAGGTAATCCAATCCATTGATTGATAAAATACAGCTACTGCTTAATGTCTTAAAATAAGCGGAATACCTTACACTATTCATAGTATCCCCACCAAAAGAGTTTAGTGAAATAAATAAAACACTAGCTACTAATAATTTTTTCATAAAAACCTCAAGACGCAGGTTTGAGTACCTGAAAGTGATCGTTTATTCGAGATGCCAGAGAATCCGCTATACCCGGCAGCGTATGACTGAAAAATTCAAATATTGCGTCCCTGAACTCTCGCGTACTGCTGAAGTAGCGATTATTCCCGGCACGCTGAAAATGATGTTCCATGTCCGGGTGACAAACGCAATAACATCGCGGGTATGGTGATCAACAGTCGTCTGATGCAGGCGAAAAGCCTGAGCAACCATAGCCGAACTCCAGCCTTCGGAGGCCAGAAGAATAGCTTTTATACGATCTCTGACTCGCCCGTCACGGCTGGAATCATGAAAGCGTTCAAGTTCCGCTTTTTGTTGGTCAGTAATGAATATTTTCATGTTGGACAGCATGAGCTCCTGTTGCTGAAAAATCAAGCACTTTCAATGATTACGGGTATATATCAGATTCTCCTGCTACAGCTGTACCATTGGCCCTGCTTCCGTGTATATATTCCCATCGGGGATTCCCTTCCTCCTGGTAACTTGTCAGCTTAGTCAGCATACGGGAAAACGGGTTAAGAGCAGCTTCGGTTTTAAGGCCCTTAGCCCGTTCAGCCACCAGCGCTTTGAGTCTCTTTTCGTCCATAATTTGCCTGTCTCCGTTGTTGAAATGAACATACAAAAACAGGCAGACACACAATTTAAATTACAGTCTCGGAATGTGCTCTGATCCTTCAACTCAGTAATAGTTCGAATTATTCAACAAAGCCCGTCTTCTCCTGTAGCGTTATCTCGATATTGCGGTTTTGCTATTAAAATTTTCGCACCCATTTACCGTTTATTCCTTGTACATATTCCCCCGGTTTAGCCCGAGCTACGAGCTTTTGCCCGGCAAGTTTCGCGATATCATCTACCGACACATTATTTTGCCTTGCCAGTTGTTGGTAGCTCGCTTTACGTTCGGCATTAATGTCGGTTACTAATTTCTCTGTTTCAGCATCCGTTTTCAGCGCAACCAGATAACCGTAGAATGTTTCACCTACCCGCCCCTGGGTTCTGGCTTCATCCAGAGTCAATGCCATTACATTGCTGCTTACCAGTCCAACAAGAAACGCACAAAGGAATAATGTTTTCTTCATCATCGCCTCAGAAAAGATCGCTACGGTTTTTGAGCAAATCTTCGACATCTTTGTCTGCCTTGATGATGATCTCATGCTCAATTTTAACGTTCATATTGATAGTGATCGGCTCCTCAGGTGCAGCGACTTCAATGCGAGGCGTACAGCCAACCAGCATAAAAGATGACGTCAACGCAGCCAGTAAAATTTTCATTGTTTTTCCTCACACTCTTTTCCTTGCGGACTGTCATTTTCCGGCAGATGCGCGTTCTGCTCCAACCATGCCTGGAGATTATCGCCAAAGCGTAAACTGCGCCACAGCGTAAAAATATTCTCTTCATGATGGTAATTAAGGTTTACCGTACCGCTTTTACCATCAACGCGACTGGTACCTGTAATATTGGCCTGCATGGTTAATAAACCGAGATTATTTAAATTAATTTTTGTCGATGAACGGCTTATTTCCATATAGCGCAACCAGTTAATCGCTGACCCCGCAGTCACATTGTCTTTCACAACCGCATCGGCGGTATCTTTATCCAGCCGCAAGGTCATCGGCCCGTTATTTGCCAGCCAACCGTCTTTCACTATCCATTTTTCGTTGTTTAGCCATAACGGCAATGCTCCACTGAATGCCCCGGACATAGCAAATTGTTTCGGATTGACGGCGCTAACCAGTTCGCTGGATGAGAGATTATTCAGCCGCAACAGCGCCGGGTCATGTTGCGGCATGCGTAATTGTTTCATCCGCACGTTACCACCTAACACATCAACGCTTACATCGGTCAGCAGCAATGGTTCTTCTTCTGTCCACGGATAACGCCCTTGCAAATCCGCTGTAATATTTTTCGCTGTTACCAGATTGCTCACTTCGGCAATTCGCAACGTAACGGGGCCGCGAGTCCCCAGATGCCAGGCTCCGTCGGCAAAACGGAAAGGCAGGACAAAATCGACACCGTTAACTTGATTATCAGGCATCCATGCACTACCGCCTTCCAACACGCCGTGTCCCCCCGCGCGGAATCCTTGTTCAGGCGCAGCAGAAAATGCAACCTGAGCATGCAGCTCGCCATCGCGTAAGTTCATCTTCCAGTCTGGTGGCACCAACGGTTGAAACACAGTCAACGATTGTTCAGGCCACCAGGCGTTACCGCGCAAACGAATACCATCCCAGCGACCATTTACCCGCACCGGCCCAATCTCGCCAGCATGTAAATCGCCTTTAAAGAGGAAATAAGTCGGATCGCGCCCATCGACACTAAATTTTAAGGTTGATGGCGGTAACACACTGCCGCCAGTGAACAGCGTTTGCCCGGCGTCCAGTGATAGCGCGCCGCTAAACGAAGGATTCTGCACATCACGTACCCAGACGACGGGCTTGTCGAGAATCAATCGCGGCTTTTCTACCGTCATCGTACCGTATTGTAACTGGTCGAAACCGGTTGAGAGATCGGTCAGCGTAATCGTGCTGTCATGCCACTCACCTTTTCCTGCGACATCCCAGCTGGCGTGCATTGGGGTGAAACTGCCCTTGCCCCAGTAGCGCCACTGCCAGCGGCCAGCGTCGGGCAGAAAATCATTTGCCAGACCATCCATATGTATCACGAAATCGCCCAGTTCATTTTCATGTGCCTGCAAAATGGCCTGCAAACGCCCGTCAACGCCACGCTGGCTGACTTTAACACCCGCTAAAGGCCAGCGGATTTCATCGATGTCCAGCGAATCGATGACTCTCCCCTTTGAACGTAATAACGCGCCTGGCTCAAAGACCAGCGTTGGGTCAGTCAGACTTCCATTGAGTTGTGCAGGTAAGCGGGCATATAAAATGAGATCTGCCTGTTTCGCTTCACCGGTCAGTTGCAGCGGCATCTGACTGTTATCCATGCTTAATTTTCCTGGGCCAAAATTCAGTACCGCATTGCCCTTACCCGCTTGCCCCTGAGTCAGCACACTCAGTCGTCCACTGACCAGGGCGTTCTCAAGCCCTGCCTGCCAGTTGTCGACTTTGACACCCAGTCGTCCACTCAAAGGAAAACCTGCATACGGCCAGCTCCAGCGTCCATCGCTTATGGTCAATTGTTGACGCGTAATTTGCCACGGCAAATCAAGCAACGGATCGCCGTTATCTCTTGCCAGAACAATCAGTTGCCCGTTATTTTCCTGCCACTCCAGCTCGGCATCCACCAGTGACGGTTCCTGCGGTAAGTTCAACGTCGCGCGAGCATGACCACTTACAGGAAGTCCATCAGGCACTAGCGGCATAGTAAATTCCCCCACCAGTTTTACCGGTGGCTGATGTTCAAACGCGGCGACATCCAGTTCGCTGACTGTAAGTTGTTGCCCTTTAAGCTGGCCTTGAAATTTAACTTTTTCGCCCTGATAACGCAGTTGCTGGATATCAGGGGTTAACGCGAGAGAGAGTTTTCCCTGCCATTCCTGCCAGGGAGATAAAATAAGTTTATCGATATTGATCCAGGTGTTAGGCAACATGGCCTGCCACTGCATGAGGGTTTTCGGGACGGCTGGCGATTGCTCTGTCTGCGGCAATTTCGCCAGACAAGCTGAATCAAGTTCTACCGTGCCAACGTTCAATAACCAGCGGCTGGGATGTGAAAGGCTGGCGTTGGTGATATGCGCAAGCGGACAATCTCCCACCAGATAACGGAGATCGGGAATGATTAAACCTTTACGCGTAATGCGTGGGCTTTCATCTAATGCAATACGTGTCCCGGACGGTAGCCAGATGCCCGCAAGCGTAGGAACCCACAACCCGAGCGTCATTAGCAGCGTCAACGGCACAAGAATAATCAGTAATAGCAGCGCGAGAACGGCTTTATATTTACCCAACATGGGTAGTTAATATCCTGATTTAGCGAAAAATTAAGCATTCAATACAGGTATTGTGGCATGTTTAACCGTTCAGTTGAAGGTTACGCCTACACTAAGCATAGTTGTTGATGAATTTTTCAATCTAGCCATAGCTTTCAATTATATTTTGATTTTTGTAAAATATTTTTAGTGGATTAAATGTGATTCAACATCACTGGAGAAAGTCTTATGAAACTCGCCGTATATAGCACAAAACAGTACGACAAGAAGTACCTGCAACAGGTGAACGAGTCCTTCGGCTTTGAGCTGGAATTTTTTGACTTTCTGCTGACGGAAAAAACCGCCAAAACCGCCAATGGCTGCGAAGCGGTCTGTATTTTCGTAAACGATGATGGCAGCCGTCCGGTGCTGGAAGAACTGAAAAAGCACGGCGTTAAATATATCGCCCTGCGCTGTGCGGGTTTCAATAACGTCGACCTTGACGCGGCAAAAGAACTGGGGCTGAAAGTCGTCCGTGTTCCAGCCTATGATCCAGAAGCCGTTGCTGAACACGCCATCGGTATGATGATGACGCTGAACCGCCGTATTCACCGCGCGTATCAGCGTACCCGTGACGCCAACTTCTCTCTGGAAGGTCTGACCGGCTTTACCATGTATGGCAAAACGGCAGGCGTTATCGGTACTGGTAAAATCGGTGTGGCGATGCTGCGTATTCTGAAAGGTTTTGGTATGCGTCTGCTGGCATTCGACCCGTATCCAAGTGCGGCGGCTCTGGAACTCGGTGTGGAGTATGTCGATCTGCCAACCCTGTTCTCTGAATCCGACGTTATCTCTCTGCACTGCCCGCTGACACCGGAAAACTACCATCTGTTGAACGAAGCCGCCTTCGAGCAGATGAAAAATGGCGTGATGATCGTCAATACCAGTCGCGGTGCATTGATTGATTCTCAGGCGGCAATTGAAGCGCTGAAAAACCAGAAAATTGGCTCGTTGGGTATGGACGTGTATGAGAACGAACGCGATCTGTTCTTTGAAGATAAATCCAACGACGTGATCCAGGATGACGTATTCCGTCGCCTGTCTGCCTGCCATAACGTACTGTTTACGGGGCACCAGGCATTCCTGACAGCAGAAGCTCTGACGAGTATTTCCCAGACTACGCTGCAAAACTTAAGCTATCTGGAAAAAGGCGAATCCTGCCCGAACGAACTGGTTTAATCCTGCCGCTCCCCTGTACGCCAGGGGAGCTTATTCAGATAATCCCCAAAGACCTTTCATCCTCTATTCTTAAAATAGTCCTGTGTCTGAAACTGTAATTGAGAACCACAATGAAGAAAGTAGCCGCGCTCGTTGCACTAAGCCTGCTGATGGCGGGATGTGTTAGTAATAACAAAATTGCTGTAACACCAGAACAGCTACAGCATCATCGCTTTGTGCTGGAAAGCGTAAACGGTAAGCCAGTAACCAGCGATAAAAACCCGCCAGAAATCAGCTTTGGTGAAAAAATGATGATTTCCGGCAGTATGTGTAACCGCTTTAGCGGTGAAGGCAAACTGTCCAATGGTGAACTGACCGCCAAAGAACTGGCAATGACCCGTATGATGTGCGCTAACCCGCAGCTTAATGAACTCGATAACACCATTAGCGAAATGCTGAAAGAAGGTGCGCAAGTGGATCTAACCGCGAACCAGTTAACGCTGGCAACCGCGAAACAGACATTAACCTATAAGCTGGCAGATTTAATGAATTAATAGCTACCACAGCTCCCGGCGGCAAGTGACTGTTCGCTACAGCGTTTGCCGTTGGGTAATGCACACATGCCAATCGCCGTACCATCCAGTTGACGGGCAACAGAAAGCGAACCGCCAATCATTGCACAATTTGCTTCGCCACTACTGGACATCGACGCTTTTAAACCTGGCGCTACGTGCGCCGCAGTCGCCTGCTGAACAGGCTCACTACTACACGCCGACAATAATAAAACGGCCCCCCCTACCCAAAACGCTGCTCGCATCTTTTCTTCCTCTGATCTTCAAGCCAAACGGCACCGCCATAAATAATAGGCAGCACAGAGGACGACGTCGAGAGCTGTCCTGCGCGTTGCCACGCATTTTTACTTTTTTATGGCTATTTTTTGCCCTCTATTTGAGAGAAACATTCATTATGTCTGATGGTAAGCGGCTCGTCAGAACCGTATTGATATTTACTGAGAGCTCAGATCAACTTTCCAGG
>NZ_PTRE01000249.1 GCF_002965065.1 Escherichia sp. MOD1-EC7003 | reverse complement strand
TAATACGCTTTTTCTGCTTCTGCCGGAGGAATATGGCCCAGCCTTTCCAGCAATCGTCGATTGTTATACCAGTCCACCCACGTTAGTGTGGCCTGTTCCACTTCTGCACGGTTTTTCCAGCTCTTACGGTGTATTACCTCCGCTTTGTAAAGACCATTGATGCTCTCAGCCATCGCGTTGTCATACGAGTCGCCTGTACTCCCTGTTGATGCCAGTAATCCGGCTTCTTTTAGTCGCTCCGTATAGGCCAGTGACACATACTGAGAGCCTTTATCGCTGTGATGGATGGTGCCAGACGGACGACGGGCCCACAACGCCTGCTCCAGCGCATCCAGCACGAATGTCGTTTCCATAGACGATGAGA
>NZ_PTRE01000024.1 GCF_002965065.1 Escherichia sp. MOD1-EC7003 | reverse complement strand
GGTGACCGCCTGAGCGATCACCTTTAATACAGTGGCAGTTACACAGAATTACTGACAGGCTCCGGTGCTTTTTTGGGGAGTGCGTTACTGCTTTTTGCCCTGACACTGTTCTTTAAGCGATTTTTTCCTGCCTGCCTTTGTTTTTTCTGGTTATTGATATCCACAATTCTATTTATTACTTCTGACTCTCAGTATTATGCGGGTAGAGATTTTCCTGCGGCGCGTAGCGTCACAGTTCATGGAACTATTGTTGATCGCGGTTATGATCGTTATTATCATCGCGGTCATATTAGTAAGAAATATTTTTACGGTGTGGTTTATTATTATGATAAACAGGGTAATAAATATCCAATTGAATTGCCTGCTAGTTCTGCCGGTAGTTATCGTTTTTCCTCTGATGCTATTGTGATGTACGATGTCGATCATCCGCAAAAAGCCAGACTTATCAGTCTGAATGGTAAACCTCAGTATATATATACACAAACCGGGGAAGGAATTGGTTCGTGGGCAAAACTTTGCCTGGCTTTGGGATTGGTTACGTTATTTTCAATAGCGCAAAAACTCGATAAAAAATCCTCTGAGCCGCTTATGAAAGAATATGATCAATATGGTTATCAGAGAAAATACTCCCGGAGGAAACGTCACGCTAAACGATAAAATATTTACCGGGGAATGAAACAGTAGCATCTTTGTTTTGCCCTCATGAATTTGGCAAAATCTTCCAGAACGCCTCAATTAGCGGTTCATGCAGCCGTTTTTTCTGCACGCAGACGCCCAGCTCAAACGGTGTTTTTTCATCGCTGCGCTCCAGAATCATCACCCGATTACGCACCGGCTCCGGGCTGTTTTCCAGCACCACTTCTGGCAACAGTGCCACACCGCAGCCGAGCGCGACCATCGAAACCATCGCTTCATGCCCGCCGACGGTCGCATAAATTAAAGGATTGCTGATTTTATGACGACGAAACCACAGCTCAATGCGTCGACGCACCGGCCCCTGATCGGCCATGATAAACGGCACCGTTGACCAGTCTGGTTTGTCGACCGACACCTGATTACGCACCGGGCAGGGCAGGGCCGGGGCGATCAGTACTACTGCCAGATTTTCCAGAATGGTAAAGGCCACCGCACCGGGTAAGGTCTCAGGCTTCCCGGCAATCGCCAGGTCTGCTTCGCCGGTGACGACTTTCTCCATCGCGTCGGCCGCATCGCCGGTAGTGAGTTTGATCTCCACGGAAGGATGCTCGGCACGGAAACGGTCGAGGATCGGTGGCAGGTGGCTGTAGGCGGCGGTGACGGAGCAGAACAGGTGCAGTTCACCGGAAAGCGAGGGTCCTTTCTGATCCATCGTGTGACGTAACTGCTGATACTGCAACAGCGTCTGCTGGGCAAAAACGCGCAGTTCCTCGCCCGCTTCGGTCAGCGTGACCGTGCGGTTATCACGCACAAATAGCGCCTGCCCGAGGTCCTCTTCCAGACGCTGAATCTGCCGGGAGAGCGTGGAAGGGCTGACGTGCATTGCCCTGGCGCTACGGCCAAAATGGCGACTTTCTGCCAGATGTAAAAAGGTTTTCAGATCGCGTAAATCCACCGATTTCACCTCTCGGTTTTACATTGCAGAAATTGCAATATGACGTTGTGAATATATCAATTTTCGCAATAAATTTCCTGTCATATAGTGAATTCAATCTCGCAAACGCGAACCGAACAATAAGAAGCACAACATCATGAGGAATCACCATGGCTAACTACTTCAATACACTGAACCTGCGCCAGCAGCTGGCACAGCTGGGTAAATGTCGCTTTATGGGGCGCGACGAATTCGCCGATGGCGCGAGCTACCTTCAGGGTAAAAAAGTGGTCATCGTCGGCTGTGGCGCACAGGGTCTGAACCAGGGCCTGAACATGCGTGACTCCGGGCTGGATATCTCCTACGCCCTGCGTAAAGAAGCAATCGCTGAGAAGCGCGCCTCCTGGCGTAAAGCGACCGAAAACGGTTTTAAAGTCGGCACTTACGAAGAACTGATCCCGCAGGCAGATTTGGTGATTAACCTGACGCCGGACAAGCAGCACTCTGACGTGGTGCGCTCCGTACAGCCGCTGATGAAAGACGGCGCGGCGCTGGGCTACTCTCACGGTTTCAACATCGTGGAAGTGGGCGAGCAGATCCGCAAAGACATTACCGTGGTGATGGTGGCGCCGAAATGTCCAGGCACTGAAGTGCGTGAAGAGTACAAACGCGGCTTCGGCGTGCCAACGCTGATTGCCGTTCATCCGGAAAACGATCCGCAAGGTGAAGGCATGGCGATTGCCAAAGCGTGGGCTGCGGCGACCGGCGGTCATCGTGCGGGCGTTCTGGAATCCTCTTTCGTTGCGGAAGTTAAATCTGACCTGATGGGCGAGCAGACCATCCTGTGCGGTATGTTACAGGCTGGATCTCTGCTGTGCTTCGACAAGCTGGTGGAAGAAGGCACCGACCCGGCATACGCCGAAAAACTGATTCAGTTCGGTTGGGAAACTATCACCGAAGCGCTGAAGCAGGGCGGTATCACCCTGATGATGGACAGGCTCTCTAACCCGGCGAAACTGCGAGCTTACGCGCTGTCTGAACAACTGAAAGCGATCATGGCACCGCTGTTCCAGAAGCATATGGACGATATCATCTCCGGCGAATTCTCCTCCGGCATGATGGCGGACTGGGCCAACGACGACAAGAAACTGCTGACCTGGCGTGAAGAGACCGGCAAAACCGCGTTCGAAACCGCGCCGCAGTACGAAGGTAAAATTGGTGAACAGGAGTACTTCGATAAAGGCGTGCTGATGATCGCGATGGTAAAAGCGGGCGTTGAGCTGGCATTCGAAACCATGGTTGATTCCGGCATCATCGAAGAGTCCGCTTACTACGAATCACTGCACGAGTTGCCGCTGATCGCCAACACCATCGCCCGTAAGCGTCTGTATGAAATGAACGTGGTGATCTCCGATACCGCCGAGTACGGTAACTATCTGTTCTCTTACGCTTGTGTGCCGCTGCTGAAACCGTTTATGGCAGAGCTGCAACCGGGCGACCTGGGCAAAGCTATTCCGGAAGGTGCGGTAGATAACGCACAACTGCGTGATGTAAATGAAGCCATTCGCAGTCATGCTATTGAGCAGGTAGGTAAGAAACTGCGCGGCTATATGACTGATATGAAACGCATCGCGGTCGCAGGTTAATAGCGATTCAGAGTTCAAGGCCTTCTCCCGGAGAAGGCCTTGCTGTTAGTTACGGTACAACACCTTAATGATGTGGTAACCGAACTGGGTATGCAGAGGGCCGGTTGGCTCCAGTACCGGACAAGAGAAAACCACTTTATCGAACGCCGGAACCATCTGACCCTGGCGAAATTCCCCTAAATCACCGCCGCGTTTGCCTGACGGGCAAATGGAATGTTTCTTCGCCAGCTTGCCGAAATCGGCGCCCTTTTTAATCTGCTCGAGAAGATCCAGAGCCAGTTTCTCTTCTTTTACAAGGATATGCAGTGCTGCTGCTGTTTTTGCCATGATCGTGCCTTGAGTGGTAAGGATGAGGCTGGCTATACTACCACGCTGTTATTATCCCCTCCCGACTTTCATTGAGCGATTTTCCTATGCGTCTAAACCCCGGCCAACAACAAGCTGTCGAATTCGTTACCGGCCCCTGCCTGGTGCTGGCGGGCGCGGGTTCCGGTAAAACTCGTGTTATCACCAATAAAATCGCCCATCTGATCCGCGGTTGCGGTTATCAGGCACGACATATCGCGGCGGTGACCTTTACCAATAAGGCGGCGCGTGAGATGAAAGAGCGTGTCGGGCAGACGCTGGGGCGCAAAGAGGCGCGCGGGCTGATGATCTCCACCTTCCACACATTAGGGCTGGATATCATCAAACGTGAGTATGCGGCATTGGGAATGAAAGCGAACTTTTCGCTGTTTGACGATACCGATCAACTGGCGTTGCTCAAAGAACTGACTGAGGGGCTGATTGAAGATGACAAAGTTCTCCTGCAACAGTTGATTTCGACCATCTCCAACTGGAAGAACGATCTCAAAACACCGGCGCAGGCGGCGGCAGAGGCAAAGGGCGAGCGGGATCGCATTTTTGCCCATTGTTATGGGCTGTATGATGCACACCTGAAAGCCTGTAACGTTCTCGACTTCGATGACCTGATTTTATTGCCGACGTTGCTGCTGCAACGCAATGAAGAAGTCCGCGAGCGCTGGCAGAACAAAATTCGCTACCTGCTGGTGGATGAGTATCAGGACACCAACACCAGCCAGTATGAGCTGGTGAAACTGCTGGTGGGCAGCCGCGCACGCTTTACCGTGGTGGGTGATGATGACCAGTCGATCTACTCCTGGCGCGGCGCACGTCCGCAAAACCTGGTGTTATTGAGCCAGGATTTCCCGGCGTTGAAGGTGATTAAACTCGAACAGAACTACCGTTCTTCCGGGCGTATTCTGAAAGCGGCGAACATTCTTATCGCCAATAACCCACACGTCTTTGAAAAGCGTCTGTTCTCCGAACTGGGTTACGGCACAGAGCTAAAGGTTTTAAGCGCAAATAACGAGGAACATGAAGCCGAGCGCGTCACCGGTGAACTTATTGCGCATCATTTCGTTAATAAAACGCAGTACAAAGATTACGCCATTCTTTATCGCGGTAACCATCAGTCGCGGGTGTTTGAAAAATTCCTGATGCAAAACCGCATCCCGTACAAAATTTCGGGTGGTACGTCGTTTTTCTCTCGCCCGGAAATCAAGGATTTGCTGGCTTATCTGCGTGTGCTGACTAACCCGGACGATGACAGTGCGTTCCTGCGAATTGTTAATACGCCGAAGCGAGAGATTGGCCCGGCGACGCTGAAAAAGCTGGGTGAGTGGGCGATGACGCGCAATAAAAGCATGTTTACCGCAAGCTTTGATATGGGCCTGAGTCAGACGCTTAGCGGACGTGGTTATGAAGCATTGACCCGCTTCACTCACTGGTTGGCAGAAATCCAGCGTCTGGTGGAGCGGGAGCCGATTGCTGCGGTACGCGATCTGATCCACGGCATGGATTATGAATCCTGGTTATACGAAACGTCACCCAGCCCGAAAGCTGCCGAAATGCGCATGAAGAACGTTAACCAACTGTTTAGCTGGATGACGGAGATGCTGGAAGGCAGCGAACTGGATGAGCCGATGACGCTCACCCAGGTGGTGACGCGCTTTACTCTGCGCGACATGATGGAGCGGGGGGAAAGCGAGGAAGAGCTGGATCAGGTACAACTGATGACTCTCCACGCGTCAAAAGGACTGGAGTTCCCTTATGTCTACATGGTCGGTATGGAAGAAGGTTTTTTGCCGCACCAGAGTAGCATCGATGAAGATAATATTGATGAGGAGCGGCGACTGGCCTATGTCGGCATTACCCGCGCCCAGAAGGAATTGACCTTTACGCTGTGTAAAGAGCGCCGTCAGTACGGCGAACTGGTGCGCCCGGAGCCAAGCCGCTTCCTGCTGGAGCTGCCGCAGGATGATCTGATTTGGGAACAGGAGCGCAAAGTGGTCAGCGCCGAAGAACGGATGCAGAAAGGGCAAAGTCATCTGGCGAATCTGAAAGCGATGATGGCAGCAAAACGAGGAAAATAATCAAGGCCGGAAAAGATGCGTCAGCATCGCATCCGGCACTTACTCATTAATGCACTTCCAGCGGCCAGTGGACGTAGCTCTGCCACTGGCGTTCCTGATCAATAATCTCTTTACCTAGCGGATGTTGGGTTAGCCAACCTTGCGGAAGCGTCAAGGTCAACAGTTCATGGTTAGCCTGTAATGTTATCTCTGGCACGAGATCGTCACGACGACGGCTGGCAAAAATGATGGCCAGGCGTAGTAAACGGCAGAGTTGTTCTGCAACGCGCGGTGGTACGGCATTTTGCTGATGTAGCGATGAGAGATCGACCGGGTTAGTCTGGTTGAGCAGTAGCGTCGCCAGCAGTTTTTTCTGTGCAGGTGTAAAACCAGGAAGATCCAGATTACGCACCAGATAAGCAGCATGTTGCGGCGCTTGTTTGAAATCAACGCTCAGGCCAATTTCATGAAGCTGACAGGCACTGATTAGCAAATCGCGGCTAATCGCTTCAAGATACCATTCATTTTCCACCTGTTCGAAGAAGTTAGCCGCGACTCTGGCTACGCGCTGTGCCTGATCAATATCGATCATAAAGCGGCGCTGAATATTACGCAGCGTACGGCTGCGAATATCCTGCTCGACGACCAGATGCAACATGCCGTAGACCAGCCCTTCACGCAGAGCACCGCCCGCCAGGGTCATACACTGAATATTCAGTTCGGTAAAAATGGCTATCAGGATCGCCAGACCACTCGGGAACACTAACGCACGTTCCAGTGCCAGCCCGTCGATCTCCAGCTCCTCCAGCCGACCGCAATGAATGGCACGCTGTTTCAGTTGCTGCAACTTTTCCAGGGTAATGCGTTCATCCATCCCCTGTGCCATCATGATTTCTTGTAACGCCTGCACGGTGCCGGAAGCGCCAACGCACACTTTCCAGCCGTGATACCGCAATTCATCGGCAACCGGACGTAACACTTCACGTGCCGCTTTTTCTGCAGCATCAAAATTTTCCTGCCCCAGATTACGATCGGCAAAATAGCGTTCCAGCCAGGTGACGCAGCCCATCGACAGGCTGAACAGAGAGGTGGTTTGTGCACCCGTGCCGGTTACCAGTTCAGTACTGGCGCCTCCGATATCTACCACCAGGCGCTGATCGGCACCGCCAGTGGTGTGGGCAACGCCTTGATAAATCAGGCGTGCTTCCTCTTCACCGCTGATCACCTGTACCGGACAACCGAGGATTTCCTGGGCTTTGGCAATAAAATCACCGGCATTGACGGCAAGGCGTAATGTCGCCGTAGCGACAACGCGAATTTGCG
This sequence comes from Escherichia sp. MOD1-EC7003, assembly GCF_002965065.1. Lineage (GTDB taxonomy): Bacteria > Pseudomonadota > Gammaproteobacteria > Enterobacterales > Enterobacteriaceae > Escherichia. Next base: position 29,916 of record NZ_PTRE01000024.1, on the reverse strand, counting down.
AGGGAGGGATATCTTGCAGACGTTCAGCAAACAGGCGCAGACATTGCCAACCGCGCTCCATTGCTTCATCAGACAGGGCATTTTCGCTGTTCAGGCCAGCAGCCAGACGCACTTTGCGTTTAATTCGCGTCAGCGTCTGGATGCTTCCAGCCACCTCGCGCACAACCAGCATATGAAAACTATTTGAACCGAGATCAATGGCTGCATACAGCGACGAGGTGGAACCCATACTCTTCATCCTTCAATCTGTCTCTGCGTTGGCTGCGTTCTTTCACCTGAATCACTTACTACAGTAAGTTCATCGGGATCCACTCTCTTACCATCTTGATACAGTTTGAATGATTTTGAGTATGACATTTTTTATTTAACCTGAACGACGACGATTACGTGGAGCGCCAGTACGACGCGGACCATTGCCTGCGCGCGGGCGCGTGAGGCGCAGCGGTTTTGGCAGATCGGTCATCAATGCGTCCGGATTGTATTTGCTTACCGGAATTGAGTGACCAATATAGGTCTCAATAGCAGGCAAATTCAATGCATACTCTTCACACGCCAGGCTGATAGAGTGGCCGCTGGCGCCTGCACGACCTGTACGACCAATACGGTGAACGTAATCTTCACAGTCATCGGGTAAATCGTAGTTAAAGACGTGCGTCACAGCAGGGATGTGCAAACCACGCGCGGCAACGTCGGTGGCAACCAGAATATCCAGATCGCCACGGGTAAATTCATCAAGAATACGTAGACGTTTTTTCTGCGCGACATCGCCTGTCAACAAACCAACACGATGACCATCTGCCGCCAGGTGGCCCCAGATATCTTCACAACGATGTTTGGTGTTGGCGAAAATAATCGTTCTGTCTGGCCACTCTTCTTCGATCAGCGTTTGCAGTAAACGCATTTTTTCTTCGTTAGAAGGGTAGAAAAGCTCTTCTTTAATACGGTGGCCCGTTTTCTGTTCCGGTTCCACTTCAATATATTCGGCATTGTTCATCTGCTCGAACGCCAGTTCACGTACCCGGTACGAAAGCGTGGCAGAGAACAGCATGTTGAGGCGCTGGTTTGCAGGCGGCATACGGCGGAACAGCCAGCGGATATCTTTAATAAAGCCCAGATCGTACATGCGATCGGCTTCGTCCAGTACCACCACCTGAATGGCACCGAGGTCAATGTGGTTTTGCTTGGCGTAGTCAATTAAACGCCCCGTGGTGCCAATCAGAATGTCAACGCCGCTTTCCAGCACTTTCAACTGTTTGTCGTAACCGTCGCCGCCGTAAGCCAGACCCAACTTCAGGCCGGTAGCTTGCGCCAGTGGCTCCGCGTCGGCGTGGATCTGCACGGCAAGTTCACGCGTCGGTGCCATAATTAAGGCACGTGGCTGATTCACCTTGCGATCGGCAATCGCGGGATGAGAGAGAAGATAATGAAACGTTGACGTAAGAAACGCCATCGTTTTTCCGGTACCTGTTTGCGCCTGCCCGGCTACGTCACGACCCGCCAGCGTCAGCGGAAGGGCCAGTGCCTGAATGGGTGTACAGTTATAAAACCCTTTTTTTTCAAGGGCTTCTACAACCTTCGGATGCAGGGCGAAGTCGGAAAACTTCTGTTCTGTTAAATGTGTTTTGCTCATAGTGTGATAGAATATCAGCTTACTATTGCTTTACGAAAGCGTATCCGGTGAAATAAAGTCAACCTTTAGTTGGTTAATGTTACACCAACAACGAAACCAACACGCCAGGCTTATTCCTGTGGAGTTATATATGAGCGATAAAATTATTCACCTGACTGACGACAGTTTTGACACGGATGTACTCAAAGCGGACGGGGCGATCCTCGTTGATTTCTGGGCAGAGTGGTGCGGTCCGTGCAAAATGATCGCCCCGATTCTGGATGAAATCGCTGACGAATATCAGGGCAAACTGACCATTGCAAAACTGAACATCGATCAAAACCCTGGCACTGCGCCGAAATATGGTATCCGTGGTATCCCGACTCTGCTGTTGTTCAAAAACGGTGAAGTGGCGGCAACCAAAGTGGGCGCGCTGTCTAAAGGTCAGTTGAAAGAGTTCCTCGACGCTAATCTGGCGTAAGGGAATTTCATGTTCGGGTGCCCCGTCGCTAAAAACTGGACGCCCGGCGTGAGTCATGCTAACTTAGTGTTGACTTCGTATTAAACATACCTTATTAAGTTTGAATCTTGTAATTTCCAACGCTTCCCATTTATCTTAAATGCGAAGTGAACAGATTTCTGGCTCGTCACTCAATCCGTCTTGTCGTTTCAGTTCTGCGTACTCTCCTGTGACCAGACAGCGAAAAGACATGAGTCGATGGCCGTAAACAGGCATGGATGATCCTGCCATACCATTCACAACATTAAGTTCGAGATTTACCCCAAGTTTAAGAACTCACACCACTATGAATCTTACCGAATTAAAGAATACGCCGGTTTCTGAGCTGATCACTCTCGGCGAAAATATGGGGCTGGAAAACCTGGCTCGTATGCGTAAGCAGGACATTATTTTTGCCATCCTGAAGCAGCACGCAAAGAGTGGCGAAGATATCTTTGGTGATGGCGTACTGGAGATATTGCAGGATGGATTTGGTTTCCTCCGTTCCGCTGACAGCTCCTACCTTGCCGGTCCTGATGACATCTACGTTTCCCCTAGCCAAATCCGCCGTTTCAACCTCCGCACTGGTGATACCATCTCTGGTAAGATTCGCCCGCCGAAAGAAGGTGAACGCTATTTTGCGCTGCTGAAAGTTAACGAAGTTAACTTTGACAAACCTGAAAACGCCCGCAACAAAATCCTCTTTGAGAACTTAACCCCGCTGCACGCTAACTCTCGTCTGCGTATGGAACGTGGTAACGGTTCTACTGAAGATTTAACTGCTCGCGTACTGGATCTGGCATCACCTATCGGTCGTGGTCAGCGTGGTCTGATTGTGGCACCGCCGAAAGCCGGTAAAACCATGCTGCTGCAAAATATCGCCCAGAGCATTGCGTATAACCATCCTGACTGCGTGCTGATGGTTCTGCTGATTGACGAACGTCCGGAAGAAGTGACCGAGATGCAGCGTCTGGTAAAAGGTGAAGTTGTTGCTTCCACCTTTGACGAACCGGCATCTCGCCACGTTCAGGTTGCGGAAATGGTAATCGAGAAGGCGAAACGCCTGGTTGAGCACAAGAAAGACGTTATCATTCTGCTCGACTCCATCACCCGTCTGGCGCGCGCCTACAACACCGTTGTTCCGGCGTCTGGTAAAGTGCTGACCGGTGGTGTGGATGCCAACGCCCTCCATCGTCCGAAACGCTTCTTCGGTGCGGCGCGTAACGTAGAAGAGGGCGGCAGCCTGACCATCATCGCTACCGCGCTTATTGATACCGGTTCCAAGATGGACGAAGTTATCTACGAAGAGTTTAAAGGTACAGGCAACATGGAACTGCACCTCTCTCGTAAGATCGCTGAAAAACGCGTCTTCCCGGCTATCGACTACAACCGTTCCGGTACCCGTAAAGAAGAGCTGCTCACGACTCAGGAAGAACTGCAGAAAATGTGGATCCTGCGCAAAATCATTCACCCAATGGGCGAAATCGATGCAATGGAGTTCCTCATTAATAAACTGGCAATGACCAAGACCAATGATGATTTCTTCGATATGATGAAACGCTCATAAATTTGTCTTATGCCAAAAACGCCACGTGTTTACGTGGCGTTTTGCTTTTATATCTGTAATCTTAATGCCGCGCTGGCAATGTTAGGAAAATTCCTGGGATTTGCTCGTGTGTTATGCAATTTGCATATCAAATGATTGATTTTTGCACAGGACTGGTGGGTTCGGAACGGACTTTCCCTTCTGAATAAAGGTCTTCGTGGTTATACTTCTGCTAATAATTTTCTCTGAGAGCATGCATTGTGAATTTACTGACAGTGAGTACTGATCTCATTAGTATTTTTTTATTCACGACTCTGTTTCTGTTTTTTGCCCGTAAGGTCGCAAAAAAAGTCGGTTTAGTGGATAAACCAAACTTCCGCAAACGTCACCAGGGATTGATACCTCTCGTTGGAGGGATTTCGGTTTACGCAGGGATTTGCTTCACGTTCGGAATTGTCGATTACTATATTCCGCATGCCTCTCTCTATCTTGCTTGTGCCGGTGTGCTTGTTTTCATTGGCGCGCTGGATGATCGTTTTGATATCAGCGTAAAAATCCGTGCCACCATACAGGCAGCTGTCGGCATTGTTATGATGGTGTTCGGTAAACTTTATCTCAGTAGCCTGGGTTATATCTTTGGCTCCTGGGAGATGGTGCTCGGACCGTTTGGTTACTTCCTCACGCTATTTGCCGTCTGGGCGGCCATTAATGCGTTTAACATGGTTGATGGCATTGATGGCTTGCTGGGCGGGTTGTCCTGCGTCTCGTTTGCAGCAATCGGTATGATTTTGTGGTTCGACGGGCAAACCAGCCTCGCAATCTGGTGCTTTGCGATGATCGCCGCCATCCTGCCATACATCATGCTTAACCTTGGTATCCTGGGGCGCCGCTACAAAGTCTTTATGGGTGATGCGGGCAGTACGCTAATTGGTTTTACCGTTATCTGGATCCTGCTGGAAACGACCCAGGGAAAAACGCACCCAATAAGCCCGGTTACCGCATTATGGATTATCGCCATTCCGCTAATGGATATGGTGGCGATTATGTACCGTCGCCTGCGTAAAGGTATGAGCCCGTTCTCTCCTGACCGCCAGCATATCCACCATTTGATCATGCGTGCCGGATTTACTTCCCGCCAGGCGTTTGTGCTGATTACCCTTGCCGCAGCACTGCTCGCCTCCATTGGCGTGCTGGCAGAATATTCTCATTTTGTCCCTGAGTGGGTCATGCTGGTGCTCTTTTTGTTAGCATTCTTCCTCTATGGATATTGCATTAAGCGTGCCTGGAAAGTTGCTCGCTTTATTAAACGCGTAAAACGCAGACTGCGTAGAAATCGTGGTGGCAGCCCCAATTTAACCAAATAAATGAGGATGTGATGACACAACCAATGCCTGGGAAACTGGCCGAAGATGCTGAAAATGAACTGGATATTCGTGGGTTGTTTCGTACCTTGTGGGCAGGGAAGCTATGGATTATTGGCATGGGGCTGGCGTTTGCGTTAATCGCGCTGGCGTATACTTTTTTTGCTCGTCAGGAGTGGAGCTCGACGGCGATTACCGATCGTCCAACAGTGAATATGTTGGGCGGATATTACTCGCAGCAGCAATTTTTGCGTAACCTGGACGTCCGTTCAAACATGGCTTCTGTCGACCAACCATCGGTCATGGACGAAGCCTATAAAGAGTTTGTTATGCAACTGGCCTCGTGGGATACCCGCCGCGATTTCTGGTTGCAGACAGATTATTACAAACAGCGGATGGTCGGGAACAGTAAAGCCGATGCGGCGTTGCTGGATGAAATGATAAACAACATCGTGTTTATTCCCGGTGACTTCACTCGCGCGGTCAACGACAGCGTTAAGCTGATTGCCGAAACCGCGCCTGACGCTAATAACCTGTTACGTCAGTATGTTGCTTTTGCCAGCCAGCGTGCAGCCAGCCATCTGAATGATGAGCTGAAAGGTGCATGGGCGGCGCGCACCATCCAGATGAAAGCTCAGGTGAAGCGTCAGGAAGAGGTGGCGAAAGCCATCTACGACCGCCGGATGAACAGTATTGAACAGGCGCTGAAAATTGCGGAGCAGCATAATATTTCGCGCAGCGCGACAGATGTGCCTGCCGAGGAACTGCCTGATTCTGAAATGTTCCTGCTTGGGCGTCCAATGCTCCAGGCGCGACTGGAAAATTTACAAGCCGTCGGTCCGGCCTTTGATCTCGACTATGATCAGAATCGGGCCATGTTAAACACCCTGAATGTTGGTCCAACTCTGGATCCGCGTTTTCAGACCTATCGCTATTTGCGTACGCCGGAAGAACCGGTAAAACGCGATAGCCCACGTCGTGCCTTTCTGATGATTATGTGGGGCATTGTCGGGGGGCTGATCGGGGCTGGTGTCGCATTAACCCGCCGTTGCTCGAAATAGCAACACTGCTGCGGTGAGCGCAAAGGCGCTCGCCGCTTATTCGAAGAGAATCGATGTGAAAGTACTGACTGTATTTGGTACGCGCCCGGAAGCCATCAAGATGGCGCCATTGGTGCATGCGTTGGCAAAAGATCCTTTTTTTGAGGCTAAAGTTTGCGTCACTGCGCAACATCGGGAGATGCTCGATCAGGTGCTGAAACTCTTTTCCATTGTACCTGACTACGATCTCAACATAATGCAGCCAGGACAGGGTCTGACTGAGATAACCTGTCGGATTCTGGAAGGGCTAAAACCTATTCTTGCCGAATTCAAACCAGACGTTGTGCTGGTTCACGGCGATACTACTACGACGTTGGCAACCAGCCTGGCAGCGTTTTATCAGCGTATTCCTGTTGGTCATGTTGAGGCTGGTCTGCGCACGGGCGATCTCTATTCGCCGTGGCCGGAAGAGGCTAACCGTGCATTGACCGGGCATCTGGCGATGTATCACTTCTCTCCAACCGAAACTTCCCGGCAAAACTTGCTGCGTGAAAACGTTGCGGACAGCCGAATCTTCATTACCGGTAATACAGTTATTGATGCATTGTTATGGGTGCGTGACCAGGTGATGAGCAGCGATACGCTGCGTTCAGAACTGGCGGCAAATTACCCGTTTATCGACCCCAATAAAAAGATGATTCTGGTGACCGGTCACAGGCGTGAGAGTTTTGGTCGTGGCTTTGAGGAAATCTGCCATGCGCTGGCTGACATCGCCACCACGCACCAGGACATCCAGATTGTCTATCCGGTGCATCTCAACCCGAACGTCAGAGAGCCGGTCAATCGCATTCTGGGGCACGTGAAAAATGTCATTCTGATCGAGCCCCAGGAGTATTTACCGTTTGTCTGGCTGATGAACCACGCCTGGCTGATTTTGACCGACTCAGGTGGCATTCAGGAAGAAGCGCCTTCGCTGGGGAAACCGGTGCTGGTGATGCGCGATACCACTGAGCGTCCGGAAGCGGTGACGGCGGGTACGGTGCGTCTGGTAGGCACGGATACGCAGCGAATTGTCGAGGAAGTGACGCGTCTTTTAAAAGACGAAAATGAATATCAAGCTATGAGCCGCGCCCATAACCCGTATGGTGATGGTCAGGCATGCTCTCGCATTTTGGAAGCGTTAAAAAATAATCGGATATCACTATGAGTTTTGCGACCATTTCTGTTATCGGGCTGGGTTACATCGGGCTGCCTACAGCAGCTGCGTTTGCCTCACGGCAAAAACAGGTGATTGGTGTCGATATCAACCAACAAGCCGTTGATACCATCAATCGTGGCGAAATCCATATCGTCGAACCTGATTTGGCGAGCGTAGTAAAAACTGCCGTAGAAGGTGGTTTTTTACGAGCGAGCACGACGCCGGTTGAAGCGGATGCCTGGCTGATTGCTGTACCCACGCCGTTTAAAGGCGATCATGAGCCAGATATGGCCTACGTTGAATCGGCTGCTCGCTCCATTGCGCCAGTGCTGAAAAAAGGCGCGTTGGTGATCCTTGAATCCACCTCGCCGGTGGGGGCAACCGAGAAGATGGCAGAATGGTTAGCAGAGATGCGTCCGGACCTGACTTTCCCACAGCAGGTGGGTGAGCAGGCAGACGTGAATATTGCTTACTGCCCGGAACGCGTATTACCGGGACAGGTAATGGTCGAGCTGATTAAAAACGATCGCGTGATTGGCGGTATGACGCCGGTTTGTTCGGCCCGCGCCAGTGAGCTTTACGGAATCTTCCTCGAAGGTGAGTGTGTCGTCACTAACTCGCGGACGGCAGAAATGTGTAAGCTCACCGAAAACAGCTTCCGCGATGTGAATATCGCTTTTGCTAATGAATTGTCGCTGATTTGTGCCGATCAGGGAATTAACGTCTGGGAACTGATTCGCCTGGCGAATCGCCACCCGCGCGTCAATATTCTTCAGCCTGGTCCTGGCGTGGGCGGTCACTGCATCGCGGTTGATCCGTGGTTTATCGTGGCACAGAACCCGCAGCAGGCGCGACTGATCCGTACCGCGCGCGAAGTAAACGATCACAAACCGTTCTGGGTTATCGATCAGGTAAAAGCGGCAGTTGCCGACTGTCTGTCGGCGACCAATAAACGCGCCAGTGAACTGAAAATCGCCTGCTTTGGTCTGGCGTTTAAACCGAATATTGATGACCTGCGCGAAAGCCCGGCGATGGAAATCGCTGAACTGATCGCCCGGTGGCACAGCGGCGAAACGTTGGTTGTTGAGCCTAACATCCACCAGTTGCCGAAAAAACTGACCGGGATTTGTACTCTGGCGCAGCTTGACGACGCGCTGGCGATGGCTGATGTGCTGGTGATGCTGGTCGATCACAACCAGTTCAAAGCCATCAGTGGCGATAATGTCCAGCAGCAGTATGTGGTGGATGCCAAAGGAGTCTGGCGCTGATGAGAAAGATTCTGGTGACAGGCGGTGCCGGGTTTATTGGCTCGGCGCTGGTGCGTTATATCATCAACGAAACGAGTGATGCGGTGGTGGTGGTCGATAAGCTGACCTACGCCGGAAACCTGATGTCGCTGGCACCGGTCGCGCAAAGCGATCGCTTTGCCTTTGAGAAAGTTGATATCTGCGATCGGGAAGAGATGGCACGCGTTTTCACCTGGCATCAGCCAGACTGTGTCATGCATCTGGCAGCCGAAAGCCATGTTGACCGTTCTATTGACGGTCCGGCAGCGTTTATCGAAACCAATATTGTTGGGACTTACACACTGCTTGAAGCGGCGCGGACTTACTGGAATGCGCTGGCAGAAGATAAAAAATCAGCGTTCCGTTTTCATCATATCTCCACCGACGAAGTATACGGTGACCTGCACTCGACGGATGATTTCTTTACCGAAACAACGCCGTATGCGCCAAGCAGCCCTTATTCCGCGTCAAAAGCCAGCAGCGACCATCTGGTGCGCGCCTGGCTGCGGACCTACGGTCTGCCGACGCTTATTACCAATTGCTCAAATAACTACGGCCCTTACCACTTTCCGGAAAAACTGATCCCGCTGATGATCCTCAATGCGCTGGCGGGTAAACCGCTGCCGGTATATGGCAACGGGCAGCAAATCCGTGACTGGCTGTATGTTGAAGATCACGCCCGCGCGTTGTATTGCGTGGCGACCACCGGGAAAGTTGGCGAAACCTATAATATTGGTGGTCACAACGAGCGTAAGAATCTCGACGTTGTGGAAACCATTTGCGAGCTGCTGGAAGAACTGGCCCCGAACAAGCCGCACGGCGTGGCGCACTATCGTGATCTGATCACCTTTGTCGCTGACCGTCCGGGGCATGATCTGCGCTATGCCATTGATGCTTCGAAAATTGCCCGTGAACTTGGCTGGCTGCCGCAGGAAACCTTTGAAAGTGGAATGCGTAAAACGGTGCAGTGGTATCTGGCTAATGAAAGCTGGTGGAAGCAGGTGCAGGATGGCAGCTATCAGGGCGAGCGTTTAGGTCTGAAAGGCTAATTTTCAGCGGAGGCAAACATGAAAGGTATTATCCTGGCGGGCGGTTCTGGTACCCGATTGCATCCGATTACGCGCGGCGTATCGAAGCAACTGTTGCCGATTTACGATAAGCCAATGATTTACTATCCGCTGTCGGTGCTGATGCTGGCCGGTATCCGCGAAATTCTCATCATCACTACGCCGGAAGATAAAGGTTATTTCCAGCGCCTGCTGGGCGATGGTAGTGAGTTCGGTATCCAACTGGAATATGCCGAACAGCCCAGCCCGGACGGGCTGGCGCAGGCCTTTATCATCGGTGAAACCTTCCTTAACGGTGAACCTTCTTGTCTGGTGCTGGGCGATAACATCTTCTTCGGTCAGGGCTTCAGTCCGAAGCTGCGTCATGTTGCGGCGCGCACGGAAGGGGCGACGGTATTTGGTTATCAGGTAATGGATCCGGAACGCTTTGGCGTGGTGGAGTTTGACGACAATTTCCGCGCTATCTCGCTGGAAGAAAAGCCAAAACAGCCGAAATCAAACTGGGCGGTGACCGGGCTTTATTTCTACGACAGTAAAGTCGTGGAGTACGCAAAGCAGGTGAAGCCGTCGGAGCGTGGTGAACTGGAGATTACCTCCATCAACCAGATGTACCTTGAGGCGGGCAACCTGACCGTTGAGCTGCTTGGGCGCGGATTTGCCTGGCTGGACACCGGCACACATGACAGCCTGATTGAAGCCAGCACCTTTGTACAGACGGTGGAAAAACGCCAGGGCTTTAAAATTGCCTGCCTGGAAGAGATTGCCTGGCGTAATGGCTGGCTTGATGACGAAGGCCTGAAGCGTGCCGCCAGTTCATTAGCGAAAACTGGCTACGGCCAATATCTGCTGGAGTTACTCCGTGCCCGTCCGCGCCAGTATTGAGCCACTAACCTGGGAAAACACCTTCTTTGGTGTTAACAGCGCCATTGTGCGCATTAGTCCTGATGCGCCACTCCTGACGCCAGAGGTGTTAGCGCCGTGGTCACGGGTGCAGGCCAAAATTGCAGCATCAAATACTGGCGAACTGGATGCCCTGCAACAGCTGGGATTCTGCCTGGTAGAGGGTGAAGTTGATTTGGCCCTATCCGTGAACAATGTCAGTGATAGCGGCGCAGAAGTGGCTCAAGAGACCGATATTCCCGCATTACGTCAGTTAGCCAGCGACGCATTTGCGCAAAGTCGTTTTCGTGCGCCGTGGTATGCGCCCGACGCCAGCGGTCGCTTTTATGCGCAGTGGATTGAAAATGCCGTGCGCGGCACCTTTGATCATCAATGTCTGGTTTTACGTTCGGCGTCCGACGATATTCGCGGCTATGTCTCTTTACGGGAACTCAATGCGACAGATGCGCGAATTGGCCTGCTGGCTGGACGCGGTGCAGGTGCTGAGCTGATGCAAACGGCGCTAAACTGGGCGTATGCTCGCGGTAAAACAACGTTGCGGGTGGCGACCCAGATGGGCAACACCGCCGCACTTAAACGATACATACAAAGTGGTGCGAATGTAGAAAGCACCGCGTACTGGTTATACAGGTGATCACATGATTCCATTTAACGCACCGCCGGTGGTGGGAAGCGAACTCGACTATATACAGTCGGCCATGGGGAGCGGCAAACTGTGCGGCGATGGCGGTTTTACCCGTCGCTGCCAGCAGTGGCTGGAGCAACGTTTTGGCAGCGCCAAAGTGTTACTGACGCCGTCCTGCACCGCTTCGCTGGAGATGGCGGCGCTGCTGCTCGATATCCAGCCTGGTGATGAAGTGATCATGCCGAGCTACACCTTTGTCTCCACCGCCAATGCCTTTGTGCTGCGTGGCGCAAAAATCGTTTTTGTTGATGTTCGTCCGGACACCATGAATATCGACGAAACGCTGATTGAAGCGGCGATCACCGACAAAACGCGCGTTATCGTGCCGGTCCATTACGCGGGCGTAGCCTGCGAAATGGACACCATTATGGCGTTGGCGAAAAAGCATAATCTGTTTGTGGTAGAAGATGCCGCTCAGGGCGTGATGTCCACTTACAAAGGGCGTGCACTGGGAACCATTGGTCATATTGGCTGCTTTAGCTTCCATGAAACCAAAAACTACACGGCGGGTGGTGAAGGCGGCGCGACGCTGATTAACGATAAAGCGTTAATCGAACGAGCCGAGATCATCCGTGAAAAGGGCACCAACCGCAGCCAGTTCTTCCGTGGTCAGGTCGATAAATATACCTGGCGCGATATTGGCTCCAGCTATTTGATGTCCGATCTGCAAGCTGCGTACCTGTGGGCGCAACTGGAAGCAGCGGATCGTATCAACCAGCAACGTCTGACGCTGTGGCAAAACTACTACGATGCGTTAGCACCTCTGGCAAAAGCCGGGCGTATCGAGCTGCCGTCGATTCCCGATGGCTGTAAGCAGAACGCGCACATGTTCTACATTAAACTGCGGGATATCGATGACCGGAGCGCGTTGATTAACTTTCTGAAAGAAGCGGAAATTATGGCGGTTTTCCATTACATTCCGCTGCACGGCTGCCCTGCGGGGGAACGCTTTGGTGAGTTCCACGGTGAAGATCGCTACACCACCAAAGAGAGCGAGCGCCTGCTGCGCCTGCCGCTGTTCTACAACCTGTCGCCCGTCAATCAGCGTACGGTAATTGCGACCTTGTTGAACTACTTCTCCTGATATGTCGTTGGCAAAAGCGTCCTTGTGGACGGCGGCCAGTACACTGGTCAAGATTGGGGCCGGGTTGCTGGTCGGTAAGTTGCTGGCGGTATCATTTGGTCCGGCAGGGCTAGGGTTGGCGGCAAATTTCCGTCAGTTGATTACCGTGCTTGGCGTGCTTGCCGGGGCAGGTATCTTTAACGGCGTAACCAAATACGTTGCCCAGTACCATGATAATCCGCAGCAGCTACGTCGCGTGGTCGGAACGTCATCAGCCATGGTGCTTGGCTTCTCTACGCTGATGGCGCTGATTTTTGTGCTGGCGGCTACGCCAATCAGTCAGGGATTGTTTGGTAATACCGACTATCAGGGGCTGGTGCGTTTAGTGGCGCTGGTGCAAATGGGGATCGCCTGGGGCAACCTGTTGCTGGCGTTGATGAAAGGCTTTCGCGATGCCGCAGGTAATGCGTTATCGCTGATTGTCGGCAGCGTGATTGGCGTTCTCGCGTACTACGTCAGTTACCGTTTGGGCGGTTATGAAGGGGCGTTGCTGGGTCTGGCGCTGATTCCCGCGCTGGTGGTAATTCCTGCCGCCATCATGTTGATCAAACGTGGTGTCATCCCGTTAAGTTATCTGAAACCCAGCTGGGATAACGGTCTGGCAGGGCAGTTGAGCAAATTTACGCTCATGGCGTTGATTACGTCGGTGACCTTGCCCGTTGCTTACATCATGATGCGTAAACTGTTGGCGGCGCAGTATAGCTGGGATGAAGTGGGGATCTGGCAAGGGGTGAGTAGTATTTCCGATGCCTATCTGCAATTTATTACGGCATCGTTTAGCGTCTATTTACTGCCCACGTTGTCGCGGCTAACGGAAAAACGCGATATCACCCGGGAAGTGGTTAAATCGCTGAAATTCGTTTTACCGGCAGTGGCAGCGGCGAGTTTTACTGTCTGGTTGCTGCGTGATTTTGCTATCTGGCTGTTGTTGTCGAATAAATTTACCGCTATGCGCGATCTCTTTGCCTGGCAGTTGGTAGGGGATGTGTTAAAAGTGGGCGCTTATGTCTTTGGTTATCTGGTGATCGCCAAAGCGTCACTGCGGTTTTATATTCTGGCAGAAGTCAGCCAGTTCACTTTATTGATGGTATTTGCCCACTGGCTAATCCCTGCGCATGGCGCACTGGGTGCGGCGCAGGCATATATGGCAACGTATATCGTCTATTTTTCTCTTTGTTGTGGCGTGTTTTTACTCTGGCGTAGGCGGGCATGACTGTACTGATTCACGTACTGGGATCGGATATTCCTCACCATAACCAAACCGTTTTGCGGTTTTTCAACGACGCACTGACCGCGACGAGCGAACATGCGCGCGAGTTTATGGTTGTTGGCAAGGACGAGGGCTTAAGTGATAGCTGTCCGACGCTTTCTGTGCAATTTTTCCCTGGGAAAAAATCGCTGGCAGAAGCGGTCATCGCGAAAGCAAAAGCTAACCGTCAGCAGCGATTTTTCTTCCACGGTCAGTTCAATCCCAAACTGTGGCTGGCTCTGCTGAGTGGTGGTATTAAGCCCAGCCAATTTTACTGGCATATCTGGGGGGCAGACCTGTATGAGCTTTCCAGTGGCTTGGGATATAAACTTTTTTATCCGCTGCGTCGCCTGGCGCAAAAGCGAGTCGGCTGTGTATTTGCCACCCGCGGTGATTTGAGCTTTTTTGCCAAAACGCATCCAAAGGTGCGGGGCGAACTGCTGTACTTCCCGACGCGGATGGACCCTTCTCTTAATTCGATGGCGAACGATCGGCAACGTGAAGGGAAAATGACCATTCTGGTGGGAAACTCCGGCGATCGTAGCAATGAACATATTACCGCTTTACGCGCCGTTCACCAGCAATTTGGCGATACGGTAAAAGTCGTGGTGCCGATGGGATATCCACCCAATAACGATGCATATATCAATGAGGTTCGCCAGGCGGGGTTGGCGTTATTCAGCGAAGAAAATCTGCAAGTTCTGAGCGAAAAACTGCAATTTGACGCCTATCTGGCGCTACTTCGTCAGTGCGATCTCGGTTACTTTATTTTTGCCCGCCAGCAGGGCATTGGTACGCTGTGCTTACTGATTCAGGCGGGTATTCCTTGTGTGCTTAACCGGGAAAATCCGTTCTGGCAGGATATGACAGAGCAGCATTTGCCGGTGCTGTTTACCACAGACGATCTCAACGAGGATATTGTGCGTGAAGCGCAGCGCCAGCTGGCGTCGGTGGATAAAAACACCATTGCCTTCTTTAGCCCTAACTATCTGCAAGGCTGGCTGCGGGCGTTGGCTATTGCCGCCGGGGAGGTCGCATGAGTCAGCTGCAATTCAGTGGCCTGTTTGTTGTCTGGCTGCTCTGTACGCTGTTTATCGCCACGCTGACCTGGTTTGAGTTTCGCCGTGTGCGCTTTAACTTCAATGTCTTCTTTTCATTGCTGTTTTTGCTCACCTTTTTCTTCGGCTTCCCGCTGACCAGCGTGCTGGTGTTTCGCTTTGATGTAGGTGTCGCACCGCCAGAAATCTTGTTGCAAGCGTTGCTTTCTGCGGGCTGCTTCTATGCGGTTTACTACGTCACCTACAAAACCCGCTTACGCAAACGCGTTGCTGATGTACCGCGCCGTCCACTGTTTACCATGAACCGCGTGGAGACCAATCTCACGTGGGTGATCCTGATGGGCATTGCGCTGGTAAGCGTCGGCATCTTCTTCATGCACAACGGCTTTTTGCTGTTCCGGCTTAACTCCTACAGCCAGATCTTTTCCAGCGAAGTCTCCGGCGTGGCGTTAAAGCGCTTCTTTTACTTTTTTATCCCGGCGATGCTGGTGGTCTACTTTTTGCGCCAGAACAGCAAAGCGTGGCTGTTTTTCCTCGTCAGCACGGTCGCCTTTGGCTTGTTGACTTACATGATTGTCGGCGGCACTCGCGCCAATATCATTATCGCATTCGCTATCTTCCTGTTTATTGGCATTATTCGCGGCTGGATTTCGTTGTGGATGCTGGCGGCGGCGGGCGTGCTGGGGATTGTTGGCATGTTCTGGCTGGCGCTAAAACGCTATGGAATGAACGTTAGCGGCGATGAGGCGTTCTACACGTTTCTCTATCTGACCCGCGACACCTTCTCGCCGTGGGAGAATCTGGCGTTGCTGTTGCAAAACTACGACAACATCGACTTTCAGGGACTGGCGCCAATTGTCCGCGATTTCTATGTCTTTATCCCTTCCTGGCTGTGGCCGGGTCGCCCGAGTATGGTGCTAAACTCTGCCAACTACTTTACCTGGGAAGTACTGAATAACCACTCCGGTCTGGCGATCTCGCCTACGCTTATTGGTTCACTGGTGGTGATGGGGGGCGCGCTGTTTATTCCTTTGGGGGCGATTGTGGTTGGTCTGATCATTAAATGGTTCGACTGGCTGTATGAACTGGGCAACCGCGAAACCAATCGTTATAAGGCCGCGATATTGCACAGTTTTTGCTTCGGGGCGATCTTCAATATGATCGTGCTGGCGCGTGAAGGGCTGGATTCGTTTGTCTCACGCGTAGTCTTTTTTATCGTGGTCTTCGGCGCATGTCTGATGATCGCAAAACTGTTGTACTGGCTTTTTGAAAGCGCCGGACTCATTCATAAACGTACAAAATCATCGCTCCGGACGCAGGTTGAAGGATAACAATGAATAACAACACCACGGCACCGACCTATACGCTGCGTGGCTTACAGTTGATCGGTTGGCGTGATATGCAGCATGCCCTCGATTATCTGTTCGCTGACGGGCAGCTTAAGCAAGGAACGCTGGTTGCCATTAATGCCGAAAAAATGCTGACCATTGAAGATAATGCTGAGGTCAGGGAATTAATTAACGCTGCCGAATTTAAATATGCTGATGGCATCAGCGTTGTACGTTCAGTGCGTAAAAAGTACCCGCAGGCACAGGTTTCCCGCGTTGCCGGAGCCGATCTCTGGGAAGAGTTGATGGCGCGCGCAGGCAAAGAAGGGACGCCGGTATTTCTTGTGGGCGGTAAACCTGAAGTGCTGGCGCAGACTGAAGCTAAACTGCGCAACCAGTGGAATGTGAATATCGTTGGCAGTCAGGATGGTTATTTTAAACCCGAGCAGCGTCAGGCGCTGTTTGAACGTATTCATGCCAGCGGAGCGCAAATCGTCACCGTAGCGATGGGATCGCCAAAGCAGGAGATCTTCATGCGCGACTGCCGTCTGGTGCATCCAGATGCGTTGTATATGGGGGTTGGCGGGACTTACGATGTTTTCACCGGTCACGTGAAACGCGCACCGAAAATCTGGCAAACGCTGGGGCTGGAGTGGCTCTACCGCCTGCTTTCGCAGCCGAGCCGCATTAAGCGTCAGCTTCGTTTACTGCGTTATTTACGCTGGCACTACACCGGTAACCTCTGATTTTCCTCTCTCTGTACAGCGACGGAGTGGTCATTCCGTCGCCTGTCTGCTTTTTTATTACACAAAGCATTCAAATTTTTAATGCTTTATTTGCCATTTATCCTGAATTACGAAAACATTCGCAACACTCGATGTACCCATAACGATAACCGGTAACACCGGAAAGCATGCAAACACAACACGAGGATTTATGGCAGATAACAAACCAGAGCTACAGAGTGGGCTGGAAGCTCGACATATCGAACTCATCGCCCTTGGGGGCACCATTGGCGTCGGCCTGTTTATGGGGGCCGCCAGTACCCTGAAATGGGCCGGGCCATCCGTATTGTTGGCCTATATTATCGCCGGGCTGTTCGTCTTTTTCATCATGCGCTCAATGGGTGAAATGTTATTCCTCGAACCGGTTACAGGTTCGTTCGCCGTTTACGCGCATCGTTATATGAGCCCGTTCTTTGGCTATCTCACCGCCTGGTCTTACTGGTTTATGTGGATGGCGGTAGGGATCTCTGAAATCACCGCCATTGGCGTTTATGTCCAGTTCTGGTTCCCGGAGATGGCGCAGTGGATACCTGCATTGATCGCAGTGGCGCTGGTGGCGCTGGCGAATCTGGCGGCGGTGCGGTTGTACGGTGAAATCGAGTTCTGGTTCGCAATGATTAAAGTCACCACGATTATCGTGATGATTGTCATTGGTCTGGGGGTGATTTTCTTTGGCTTTGGTAATGGCGGTCAGTCAATTGGTTTTAGCAATCTGACCGAGCATGGCGGCTTCTTTGCCGGAGGCTGGAAAGGCTTCCTCACCGCTTTGTGTATCGTGGTGGCGTCCTACCAGGGCGTGGAGTTGATTGGCATCACCGCCGGTGAAGCGAAGAATCCGCAGGTGACGCTGCGCAGTGCGGTAGGCAAAGTGCTGTGGCGAATCCTGATTTTCTACGTTGGCGCGATTTTCGTTATCGTCACTATTTTTCCGTGGAATGAAATTGGCAGCAACGGCAGCCCGTTCGTACTGACTTTTGCCAAAATCGGTATTACCGCAGCGGCGGGCATTATCAACTTTGTGGTGTTGACGGCTGCGCTCTCTGGCTGTAACAGCGGCATGTACAGTTGCGGACGTATGCTCTACGCGCTGGCGAAAAACCGTCAGTTACCGGCGGCAATGGCGAAAGTTTCCCGTCACGGCGTACCGGTTGCGGGTGTGGCAGTATCTATTGCTATCCTGCTAATTGGCTCATGCCTGAACTACATCATTCCCAATCCACAGCGGGTATTTGTCTACGTTTACAGTGCAAGCGTGCTTCCGGGGATGGTGCCATGGTTTGTGATATTGATAAGCCAGTTGCGTTTTCGTCGTGCGCATAAAGCGGCGATTGCCAGCCATCCGTTCCGCTCAATCCTGTTCCCGTGGGCCAACTACGTAACAATGGCATTCCTGATTTGCGTTTTGATCGGCATGTACTTTAATGAAGATACGCGTATGTCGCTGTTTGTCGGCATCATCTTTATGCTGGCGGTGACGGCGATTTATAAAGTCTTTGGGTTTAATCGGCACGGTAAAGCGCATAAGCTGGATGAATAAGCAGCAAAACGCACAAACCGTAACCAAACGAGCAATTTATTTAAAAAGGGACTAGACAGAGGGGGGGGAAGTCCGTATTATCCACCCCCGCAACGGCGCTAAGCGCCCGTAGCTCAGCTGGATAGAGCGCTGCCCTCCGGAGGCAGAGGTCTCAGGTTCGAATCCTGTCGGGCGCGCCATTTAGTCCGGGCGCTTGAGCTGCGGTGGTAGTAATACCGCGTAACAAGATTTGTAGTGGTGGCTATAGCTCAGTTGGTAGAGCCCTGGATTGTGATTCCAGTTGTCGTGGGTTCGAATCCCATTAGCCACCCCATTATTAGAAGTTGTGACAATGCGAAGGTGGCGGAATTGGTAGACGCGCTAGCTTCAGGTGTTAGTGTCCTTACGGACGTGGGGGTTCAAGTCCCCCCCCTCGCACCACGACTTTAAAGAATTGAACTAAAAATTCAAAAAGCAGTATTTCGGCGAGTAGCGCAGCTTGGTAGCGCAACTGGTTTGGGACCAGTGGGTCGGAGGTTCGAATCCTCTCTCGCCGACCAATTTTGAACCCCGCTTCGGCGGGGTTTTTTGTTTTCTGTGCATTTCATCACTCTCCCTTCGCAATAAACGCCCGTAATAACTCATTGCCACACGGTATGATTTCGCCCTTAACTTATTTAAGGATGACTTCAGGCAAGGAGCGACCATGCTGCAACAGGTTCCAACGCGTGCTTTTCATGTGATGGCAAAACCGAGCGGTTCCGATTGTAATCTGAACTGTGACTACTGTTTTTATCTCGAAAAACAATCCCTTTACCGCGAAAAGCCAGTCACGCATATGGACGATGACACGCTGGAAGCGTATGTCCACCACTATATCGCTGCCAGCGAACCCCAAAACGAAGTGGCTTTTACCTGGCAGGGGGGTGAACCAACGTTACTCGGGCTGGATTTTTACCGCCGTGCCGTGGCGCTACAGGCGAAATATGGGGCTGGCAGGCAGATCAGCAACAGCTTCCAGACTAACGGTGTGCTGCTCGATGACGAATGGTGCGCGTTTCTCGCGGAGCATCATTTTCTTGTTGGGTTATCGCTGGATGGCCCGGCTGAGATCCACAATCAATATCGCGTGACCAAAGGCGGCAGACCAACGCATAAGCTGGTGATGCGTGCCCTGACGCTCCTGCAAAAACATCATGTCGACTATAACGTGCTGGTCTGCGTCAACCGTACCAGCGCGCAGCAACCGTTGCAGGTTTATGATTTTTTGTGCGATGCGGGAGTCGAATTCATCCAGTTTATTCCGGTGGTCGAGCGCCTGGCTGATGAAACGGCTGCCCGCGATGGACTGAAACTACATGCGCCTGGTGATATTCAGGGTGAGCTAACGGAATGGTCGGTGCGCCCCGATGAGTTCGGTGAATTTCTGGTGGCGATATTCGACCACTGGATCAAACGCGACGTCGGCAAGATTTTTGTGATGAATATCGAATGGGCATTTGCCAATTTTGTCGGTGCGCCGGGGGCGGTTTGCCATCATCAGCCGACCTGTGGACGCTCGGTGATTGTTGAGCACAACGGCGACGTTTACGCCTGCGATCACTATGTTTATCCGCAATATCGACTGGGGAATATGCTTCAGCAGACAATTGCAGAAATGATTGATTCCCCGCAGCAGCAGGCATTTGGTGAAGATAAATTTAAGCGGCTACCGGCGCAGTGCCGCAGTTGCAACGTGTTAAAAGCATGTTGGGGAGGCTGCCCGAAACACCGCTTTATGCTCGATGCCAGCGGCAAACCAGGGCTGAATTATTTGTGTGCCGGGTATCAGCGTTATTTCCGTCATCTGCCGCCATATCTTAAAGCAATGGCTGATTTGCTGGCGCATGGCCGCCCGGCCAGCGACATTATGCAGGCGCATTTGATGGTGGTGAGTAAGTAGAAATCGGCGGCCGCCTGCGGTTGATTGCCGGATGCGATGCTGACCGCATCTTATCCGGCCTACAGAACGTTACAATTTATTGAATTTGCAAGGCTTGTAGGCCGGATAAGGCGTTCACGCCGCATCCGGCAAGGTCAGTGTGGCCCGATGTAGCGATAGCGCCGGCTTAATCAGATTTAATCTGCGTGCGTGGTGGATATTTTTTCAGGATATCCATGTAGGCGTGCATTTCTGTTTGTAGCGGTACCCCCATTGGGATATGGCGCACGCCGATGGAGTCGCTTTCTTGCGGATCGGTGTACAGGTTAAACATCGCAGATCCTGCGGTTTGCTGGACTGTACCAGTGAACCCACCCTGATATCCGCTCTGGGTATAAGCGTAAGGTTGCTGAATCAGCACGTGATACTTAAACTCATCCATACGCACCGCGGCGAGTTTGCCGTTGAGGAAGTAGTGCTCGGCCTTACGATTAGACTGACCGTTTGTTCCCAGGAAGAAAGATGTTTGGTCAACACCATCGATAAAGGTGGTTTTCGGCACTAAATTCGCCACTTTCGCCCCTGGATGACCAGCCAGATCCAGCGCGGTCGGGAAGAGATCTGCCAGATCGACAATTCCGTCAGATTTACGCGCTTGGATCATGCCTTTCCAGTAAACGAAAGTCGGTACGCGAACGCCGCCTTCCCAGGTCGAGCCTTTCGCACCACGGAATGGCGTACGACCATGCGGTGGTACTTCAGCTTCCGGACCGTTATCGGAGGTAAAGACGATCAGCGTGTTATCCAACTGACCATTTTTCTCCAGTGCTTTATACAGATTGGCGAAGATATCGTTCATTTCCACCATGCAGTCGCCATACGAGGTGCGTGCCGGAGAACTTCCCGCATATTTAGCGTTCGGGTAGTTATCGAAGTGACAGCCGCGAGTGCCGTAATAGAGGAAGAAAGGCTTATCGCTCTTCGCCATCTTGTCGAGGAACTTAACGCCATAGTCCATCCAGCGTTGATCCAGATCCTCCATGTATTTTGGCGTAATATCGGCAATGGCTTTTTGCTCACCGCCGCGCACCGCATGAACATCATCTTTGCTAAATGGTAATTGTTTGATGTACTCAGAGCGGGCTGGACTCAGGGCGACTTCTGGGTTGACGTGAACATCGCGCCATTCGGTATACATATCGGACACCGAGTTAAAGCCGCGGAAATCATCAAAGCCAACGTTCTGCGGCTGCGACTCTTTGTTTTCCCCCATATGCCATTTCCCGATGGCCTGAGTGACGTAGCCCTGCTCGTGCAGCAACTGCGGCAGAGTGGTTAACCCTTGTAGCCCACCAGGTTGCCCATACATCGGCGGCATCAGAATGCCGTGGTGGATGGAGTACTGCCCGGTCATGATGGTTGCGCGGGTCGGAGAAGAGCTGGGCTGTGAATAGGCTGAGGTTAAAATCAGCCCTTGGCTGGCAACGGCGTCGATATCTGGTGTAGGGTTACCCACTGTCACCCCACCGCCGTTAAAGCCAACGTCCATCCAGCCCACATCATCCAGCAAGAAAACAACCACGTTGGGCTTCTTACCGGTTTTTTTCTCAAGTTCTGCCAGCTTTTGCTGGGTTTCTTTGTCCTGCGCTGGGTGCTGCATTACCGGCATCATGTTGTCGGCAATTTTAGTTGCCGGTTTAACCAGATACTGGTTTGGGTGATCGTAACCGGCAAAACCCTCGCGCGCGGTAGCGGTTGACGGGGTATCTGCGGCGTTGGCCATAAGAGGAAGAGCGGCGGCGACAGCAACAACAAGAAGTTTGGGTGAAAACGAAAATTCCATGCAAAATGCTCCGGTTTCATGTCATCAAAATGATGACGTAATTAAGCATTGATAATTGAGATCCCTCTCCCTGACAGGATGGTTGCATAAATAATAATGATAAAAACAAATTATTTATTTATCCCAAAAATGAATTGGAAAATCAGGAGAGCGTTTTCAATCCTACCTCTGGCGCGGTTGATATGTAAGGCTGGTTTATTATATCGCGTTGATTATTGATGCTGTTTTTAGTTTTTACTGCAATTAATATATGTATTATTAATTAAATAAATTTTATCATTCATTATATATATGTATAGAGTCAAGCACGGGAGAAATATTCACTCAGGAAGTTATTACTCAGGAAGCGAAGAGGGTTACAGAATTATCTCATAACAAGTGTTAAGGGATGTTATTTCCCGGTTCTCTGTGGCATAATGAACACGTAGATGCTCATTCCATCTCTTATGTTCGCCTTAGTGCCTCATAAACTCAGGAATGACGCAGAGCCGTTTACGGTGCTTATCGTCCACTGACAGATGTCGCTTATGCCTCATCAGACACCATGGACACAACGTTGAGTGAAGCACCCACTTGTTGTCATACAGACCTGTTTTAACGCCTGCTCCGTTATAAGAGCAGGCGTTTTTTTATGTATCAGAAAGGTCCCGGAGGTGCTTGCCTCCGGGTGAGAAAGAACTACTGTGGCGGGTTGTTCTGCAACGTTAACATCAAACCGTCGCGGCGCATCGCTGCGGCTTCTTCCGGTTTGTGCTGTCTGTCCAGCACGTCGGCAAGCCATGCGTAATCGTAGGCATCCGGGCGTTGTTTCAGCGCCGCACGGAAGGCGAGCGATGCTTCCTGCCATTCGCCGTGCTTCATCAGCGACTGACCCAGTGTGCTCCACAACAGCGGACGATCGCCCACGTTTTTGATCTGTTGGCGCAGTACTTTTTCCAGCTGTTCCGGGTTATTGGTTTTCAGACGCGGGATCGGCAGCAGCAGGCGATCGTCATACTGGCGTTTCAGGCCGTCGATGATAATTTGCTGGGCAGTATCATGATCGTCACACTCAATAAGATGTTCTGCCATTGCCACCTGCAGCGCCACCTGATGACGCGTTTTCCGGCTTTGGTTTTTCCACCAGTTTCGCAAACCTTCGCTACCGTCATCGGCACGCGCCTGATCCATCAAGCCAATCCATGCCTGTTGTTCCAGCATTGCACGGTGTTCTTCATCACCAACGTGAGCTTTCGCCATCGATGGAATAATATCCAGCAGCGAACTCCATGCACCGGTGCGGATATACGCCTGTTCTGCCAGACGCAGCACTTCCGGATGGCGTGGCGCCACTTCCAGCAGCTTATCTACGCCGTGGCGAGCTGCGTGATTTTCATTACGGGCCAGTTGCAGACGTACGCGGGTAATTTCTACCGGAATGGTGTCGTTGCCTGCCAATTCTGCTGCGCGTTCCAGATGTTGGTTGGCGCGCGCTTCATCACCACGTTGTTGCGCAGCTTCGGCAGCCAGCAGATAGTTCACCACCGGTTGTTCAGCGTGATCGGCATTTTTCGCCATCAGCTTTTCAACTTGCTGATAATCGCCTTCTGCCAGTTTCAGCAGCGCCTGCTCGGTCTGCTTACGCGCACGGCGACGCTTACGCCCGACAAACCACCCACGAGTGTGTGCGCTGGTGCGGAAGATCCGCCGCAGTAGCCACTCAATGGCAAACAGCACGACCATCGCCAGAATCAAAATAATCGCCAGGCCAGTGACGCTGGTTTCGATATTGTAGTTGTCGGTCTGGATCAATACATAACCCTGATGACCGGCAATCATCGGGCCAACCACGATCCCCGCAATCAGCAATACAAAGAGCAATAACACTTTTAGCATGGTTATTCTCCTTGCGGCGCGGCTGCCGGAGTATCAGCTTGCGGTGCAGGTGCAGGTTTAGCCTCCGCTGCCGCCGGTTGCGCCAGCAGATTGCGCACGCGGGTCTGCATCAGTTTTTCCAGCATCGCCTGGCTTTGCAGGGTTTCCGGGAGATCCATCGAGATATTTTGCTGGCTTAACTGGTCCACCTCTTCGAGGAACGCTTTGGTGGTGGCATCATCTGTATCGTAGTAAGCACGGACCCAGGTGGAGACGTTCTCCAGCGCCTGGCGGTAAGTCTCTTCCTGGTGACGCGGTACAGCTTGTGCAGCGACCAGCAGGCGAGAGCGAATATTTTCGCGCAGATAGATATCCTGATTTGGCGCTAACAGTGGTACGGCAGTGTCATCACGACGGCGAATCGTAATGAAGTTGTCCATAAAGTTTTGCCAGCTTTTTTGCAGATTGATACGCCATTCGCTGATGGAACTGGAAAGCTCTTCACCGTCGGAATCCATCGGCGAACCATCGCTGTCATTATCGGCCAGACGAAGGTTATCTACCTGATTAGAAAGCTGATTCAGCTTAAGGATGATGCCGTCATAATCCACCTGCGATACCGCAGAAAGGCTGGCGATATCATCGGTAATTGCCCGGCGAACGGTAATCAGGCTCGGGTCATTCATATCTGCCAGGCTGGCGTCTGCACTTTTCAGTAACGCTGCAGCGGTCGTGACGTCCTGATCGCTCCACAATTTCCGTCCGGCGAGTTTCACCAGGAAATCGGCTTGTGCCAGCAGCCAGGTTTTAGCATTGCTGCCGGAAATGGTGGCGACCTTTTGCTGGACTTCATCCAGCTGTTTTGCCAGCGTTTCTTGCTGACGATTCGCCTGCTCAAGCTGCGCAGCTTGTTGCTTGATAATGTCTTCCAGCTCGGCTTTTTGGCTCTCCTGGGCTTTTTGCAGTGCTGTAAGTTGGTTAGCCAGGGCATCGCTGGTGGCGGTCTGATTGACGGCCTGTTGTTTACCCCAGCTATACAAACCGACGCCTGCCGCCAGAGCAATAGCGATAGCCACCGCGCTGAGAATCAATGCGGTATTGTTCTTCCCCTTTTTTTCTGCAACGACAGGTTGTGACGTGGTGTCCACGGCTTCCCTGGTCTCTTCAACCACGGCGGAGGTTTTTTCTTGTTCCGTCATTATGGCTTCCTGTTATGAGAGTTATTGTAATGCCCGTAATAGCGCATCGTTGTCAGCGTTATCGGCGACCTTAATGTCTTGCCAGCCCAGTTCCCGGGCGAGTTTCGCCAAACGCTCACTGACGACCAAAAGCCGACAGCGTAGTAACCAGTGCTCACGATACCATTGTGGGATCAGCGACCAGAGTTGCTGCAACATTTCACCGCTGGTAACAACGACCGTCGTCACCTGGCGGGATTGCCAGCGCATCGCTTCTTCTGCACCATCGTAATGGATTGCGCATCGTTGATAACATTCACAAAAAGTGACCTCAGCACCGCGTGCCGTCAGGGTATCCCCAATTAGCTCACGACCGCCATTGCCACGTAATATCAGCGCACGTTTGCCCGCAATATTTTGTAATTCAGGTAATTGTAGCAAGACTTCGCTGATTTCCCGATCCTGCGGGTAGAGAATCTTCTGTCCGCTTACGATATGTAGCGCCAGTGCGGTGGTGCGTCCAATGGCGAAATAAGTGGGGTGCCGGGGCCATTTACGATCTTGCTGATGCAGCTGTGATTGGGCAAAAGCAACCGCATGTTGTGAGAGGGCAAACAGCAGATCGCTCTCACCCAGCGCCGCCAGTTGATCCGCAAGTAGCGGTAATTGTCGACCCGGAGAAAACTCAATCAGCGGAAAATGCCAGGCCACCTGCCCCAGTGTGCGCAGACGGCTCACTAACTCTTCTCCAGCGGGAGACGGGCGGGTGACCAGGATACTCATGCCGGGGCGTCTCCGTTATAGACTTCTGCGAGGATCTCGCGCGCGCCGTTATTCAGTAGCTCTTCTGCCAGCGAAATCCCCATTTGTTCGGCATCCTGCGGCGCACCGCGGCGTTCACCGCGAATAATCTGCGAACCGTCCGGCGCGCCGACCAGCGCACGCAGCCAGATTTCGCCATCAATAAGCTCTGCGTAGCTACCAATTGGCACCTGACATCCACCTTCGAGACGGGTATTCATGGCACGTTCTGCGGTAACGCGCAGTGCAGTTTCGTGGTGATTCAGCGCGGCAAGCAGCTCGCGAGTGCGTGTATCATCAAGGCGGCATTCAATACCCACCGCACCTTGTCCTACAGCCGGAAGAGAAATCTCGGAGGGCAACGCGGCGCGAATGCGTGACTCCAGACCTAAACGTTTTAGTCCGGCTACGGCAAGAATGATGGCATCGTATTCGCCGTTATCCAGTTTGCTCAGGCGAGTGCCGACGTTGCCACGCAGGGAGCGGATAATCAGGTCCGGGCGGCGTTCAGCCAGTTGGCACTGGCGACGTAAACTGGACGTCCCGACGATACTGCCCGCCGGTAACGCATCCAGACTGTCATAGTTATTGGACACAAAGGCATCACGAGGATCTTCGCGTTCGCAAATAGTAACCAGCCCCAGACCTTGCGGGAATTCAACCGGCACATCTTTCATTGAATGCACGGCGATATCGGCGCGATTTTCCAGGAGTGCGACTTCCAGCTCTTTCACAAATAAGCCTTTTCCACCGACCTTCGCCAGCGGCGTATCAAGAATCACATCGCCACGCGTCACCATCGGTACCAGTTCAACCTCCAGGCCCGGATGGCTCGCCATCAACTTGTCTTTGACATAGTGTGCCTGCCAGAGTGCAAGTGGGCTTTGGCGTGTGGCAATTCTTAAAACATTGTCTAACATGCTTGTT
Organism: Escherichia sp. MOD1-EC7003; assembly: GCF_002965065.1. GTDB lineage: Bacteria > Pseudomonadota > Gammaproteobacteria > Enterobacterales > Enterobacteriaceae > Escherichia. The sequence continues at coordinate 3,142 of NZ_PTRE01000024.1, read as the reverse complement.
ACCGTCATTATCATCCGTGGTTCATCCTAACATCCTTGGCAGAGCGATGTCAGTGTTGTGGTGAAACGTAGACGCATCCTGGCAGGCGTTTCACGCTGTCGTAATAAGGAATTTACAGAGAATAAGTGGTGCTACACTTGTATGTAGCGCATCTTTCTTTACGGTCAACCAGCAAGGTGTTAAATTGATCACGTTTTAGACCATTTTTTCGTCGTGAAACTAAAAAAAACAGGCGCGAAAAGTGGTAACGGTTACCTTTGACATACGAAATATCCCGAATGCTGCGTGTTACCGTTGATGTTGGCGGAATCACAGTCATGACGGGTAGTAAATCAGGCGATACGTCTTGTACCTCTATATTGAGACTCTGAAACAGAGACTGGATGCCATAAATCAATTGCGTGTGGATCGCGCGCTTGCTGCTATGGGGCCTGCATTCCAACAGGTCTACAGTCTACTGCCGACATTGTTGCACTATCACCATCCGCTAATGCCTGGTTACCTTGATGGTAACGTTCCCAAGGGCATTTGCCTTTACACGCCTGATGAAACTCAACGCCACTACCTGAACGAGCTTGAACTGTATCGTGGAATGTCGGTACAGGACCCGCCGAAAGGTGAGCTTCCAATTACTGGTGTATACACCATGGGCAGCACCTCGTCCGTAGGGCAAAGTTGTTCCTCTGACCTGGATATCTGGGTCTGCCATCAATCCTGGCTCGATAGCGAAGAGCGCCAGTTACTACAACGTAAATGCAGCCTGCTGGAAAGCTGGGCCGCTTCGCTGGGTGTGGAAGTCAGCTTCTTCCTGATTGATGAAAACCGTTTCCGTCATAATGAAAGTGGCAGTCTTGGGGGCGAAGATTGTGGTTCTACCCAGCATATACTGCTGCTTGACGAATTTTATCGTACCGCCGTGCGTCTTGCTGGTAAGCGTATTCTGTGGAATATGGTGCCGTGCGATGAAGAAGAGCATTACGATGACTACGTGATGATGCTCTACGCGCAGGGCGTGCTCACACCTAATGAATGGCTGGATCTCGGAGGCTTAAGCTCGCTTTCTGCTGAAGAGTACTTTGGTGCCAGCCTTTGGCAGCTCTATAAGAGTATCGATTCTCCCTACAAAGCGGTGCTGAAAACGCTGCTGCTGGAAGCCTATTCCTGGGAATATCCGAATCCACGTCTGCTGGCGAAAGATATCAAACAGCGTTTGCATGACGGCGAGATTGTGTCGTTTGGCCTCGATCCGTACTGCATGATGCTGGAGCGTGTTACTGAATACCTGACGGCGATTGAAGATTTCACCCGTCTGGATTTAGTGCGTCGCTGCTTCTATTTAAAAGTATGCGAAAAACTCAGCCGTGAACGCGCCTGCGTAGGCTGGCGTCGCGCAGTGTTGAGCCAGTTAGTGAGCGAGTGGGGTTGGGATGAAGCTCGTCTGGAAATGCTCGATAACCGCGCTAACTGGAAGATTGATCAGGTGCGTGAGGCGCACAACGAGCTGCTCGACGCGATGATGCAGAGCTACCGAAATCTTATCCGCTTTGCGCGTCGCAATAACCTTAGCGTCTCTGCCAGTCCGCAGGATATCGGCGTGTTGACGCGTAAACTGTATGCCGCGTTTGAAGCATTGCCAGGTAAAGTGACGCTGGTAAACCCGCAGATTTCCCCCGATCTCTCGGAACCGAATCTGACCTTTATTTATGTGCCGCCGGGCCGTGCTAACCGTTCAGGTTGGTATCTGTATAACCGCGCACCAAATATTGAGTCAATCATTAGCCATCAGCCGCTGGAATATAACCGTTACCTGAATAAACTGGTGGCGTGGGCATGGTTTAACGGCCTGTTGACCTCGCGCACCCATTTGTATATTAAAGGCAACGGCATTGTCGATTTGCCGAAGTTACAGGAGATGGTTGCAGATGTGTCGCACCATTTCCCGCTGCGCCTACCTGCGCCGACGCCAAAAGCGCTCTACAGCCCGTGTGAGATCCGCCATCTGGCGATTATCGTTAACCTGGAATATGACCCGACAGCTGCGTTCCGCAATCAGGTGGTGCATTTTGATTTCCGTAAGCTGGATGTCTTCAGCTTTGGCGAGAATCAAAATTGCCTGGTAGGTAGCGTGGACTTGCTGTACCGCAACTCGTGGAACGAAGTGCGTACGCTGCACTTCAACGGCGAGCAATCGATGATCGAAGCCCTGAAAACCATTCTCGGCAAAATGCATCAGGACGCCGCACCGCCGGATAGCGTTGAAGTCTTCTGCTACAGCCAGCATCTGCGCGGATTAATCCGTACTCGCGTACAGCAACTGGTTTCTGAGTGCATTGAACTGCGTCTTTCCAGCACCCGTCAGGAAACCGGGCGCTTCAAGGCGCTGCGCGTTTCTGGTCAAACCTGGGGGTTGTTCTTCGAGCGCCTGAATGTATCGGTACAGAAACTGGAAAACGCCATCGAGTTTTATGGTGCTATTTCGCATAACAAGCTGCACGGCCTGTCAGTGCAGGTTGAAACCAATCACGTCAAATTACCTGCGGTGGTGGATGGCTTTGCCAGCGAAGGGATCATCCAGTTCTTCTTCGAAGAAACGCAAGACGAGAATGGCTTTAATATCTACATTCTCGACGAAAGCAACCGGGTTGAGGTGTATCACCACTGCGAAGGCAGTAAAGAGGAGCTGGTGCGTGACGTCAGTCGCTTCTACTCGTCATCGCACGACCGTTTCACCTACGGCTCAAGCTTCATCAACTTCAACCTGCCGCAGTTCTATCAGATTGTGACGGTCGATGGTCGCGAACAGGTGATTCCGTTTCGCACCAAATCTATCGGCAACATGGCACCTGCCAATCAGGACCACGACGCGCCGATGTTACAACAGTATTTTTCGTAGACAGCCCGGCACTTCACAGCGAATTCACACGGCATGACTATTGTTCCTCTCAGGCGTTTTTAACTCTGAGAGGAAATAATGCGTAACGGTTTTGGTGGCGACGAGCTTTGTGCCATTCTGGGGATTATCGTCGCGATAATCTGCTTTTATCTCGTTTCCGTTGATAAACGCTTCCGCTTTGTATGGGGGTAAGCGGCTCGTCAGAACCGTATTGATATTTACTGAGAGCTCAGATCAACTTTCCAGGGC
>NZ_PTRE01000248.1 GCF_002965065.1 Escherichia sp. MOD1-EC7003 | reverse complement strand
AACAGCATTCTGAGAGGTCACACTCACGGAACTGTCATAAGCCTCAATACCACCGGTGAATTTCTCCATGATTTTCAGGGATGATTTGTTTTCCAGCGTCACATTTCCGCGGTAATCACTCTGGTCACCGGCTGTGGTTGCTGTGGCACTTCCCTCAACAGAGGAGACCGCATTACCGGTTCCGTCATTCTTGTCAGTAAAGACACGGTCACTTCCCAGAATAACGGTACTTCCGTTGGTGGCGTTAATATCTCCCTGCATCTGGCCGTTTCTGGACAGATGGAATGTTGCAGCATCGAGTTTCAGTTTTCCCAGCGTAAACTGACGGGTTTCCCAGTCGCTCTGGCTGGCAGAGGTCGTCGTCCCGGCATGAATAACCGGATGGCCCTGGAATATCAGCGTACCGGACTTCTTGGTTATCGAACCTTCTGGCAGGTTAACGGAACCATCAAGAGCCAGTATATCCTTACCGGAGAGCTGCGGAATATTCACATCCATATTGCCGTTTAGCTGGCCGTGATACATATAAGGCTGGCTGCTGGCCTCAATTTTTTGCTGCTTCACGGTATCAATGGCTTTATTGCGGTCTTTTCCGACATTCTGCCAGACACTGCTGTTGTTCAGATCGGAGAAAAACGGTGAATATGAGCTCGCTTTCAGGATGTAATAGTTCCCGGTAGAACTGTCATAATACAGGTCTCCCGGTGATCCTTTCCCTCCAAAAATATTGACAGTATTAACCGGTACATTAATGTCACTGGCTTTTAATGTCTGAAGGTCGAGTGTTACCGTTGATTTTTTCTCACTGTTATTGGTGATGATGGCCCCGTAGTCAGCCGCCTGAAGACGGGTAAAGGTCAGGTTATTACCATTCAGGTCCAGACGTCCACCACGGTATCCCCACGAAATATTATCCGGATTAACCTGCTGTACGTCGGAAAGCACAACTGTCGGACGACCGCTGGCAATATCAACAGAGCTGAAAGCCTGTACCTTTCCGTTAGCATCCGCCTGCTGGTTGAGAATAACAGTACCGTCCCCTACCTTGAGTCCACCTGCATTCACACCGGTCCCGTTTACTGTCAGGGTGCCTTCGCCAATTTTATGCAGGTTATCACCGGCCACTCCGTTCACCTGCCACAGAACGTGGGTTCCTTTATCTGTGATAATCCCGCCGCCCATCCATGTCTGGCCGTTCAGGGCAGACACCTTGTAATCGCCGGCAAACTGCAGATACCCGGCCCCCTGATTAACGGAATTCTGCAGAACGACCTCGCCATTATTGCCGGTGAACAGGAGGTTTTTTCCTGCGTTCAGATCATTCCCTTTCTTTCCATGCATATCCCAGCTCGTGTTTCCCTGAGTCAGGGTGCCGGTGCCATTAGCCGCATCATATTTCCACTGCAGTGCACCCTTACCAGAGGTATAGGCTATGGTTTTATCAAAGTCATTTTGCGGTTGCTGACCAAGGAAATCCTGAGTGGTGACGACCCAGTTATTTCCGGAGTCTGTCTTTGAGGAGGTGACACCAATCAGCACCCATTTTTTTGCCAGGAATCATAAGCAAACAGGGGGGAGCCGCTGTCGCCCATAATAAGATAATTAGCCAGAGGCCCATTCGCGGGATTAAAAATATTAGCGGTCTGAGCCGAAATCATCTGTCCGTTATTATAGGAGCTCAGCGCGCTGACGGTGCCTCCTATCAGAAATCCCCCATTGGTGTACACCTGGGTAAGGTTGCCATTTTTATCTTTGACGTACTGCATCCCCCCCCCAAGGCGATAGAATGCAGTAAAGCGTCCTCCGGCCTGATAGGCACCGCTCACTGCCCCTACGTCAGACACTTCTGCCGGCGCCACCTCTGTCACCAGTTTACTCAGTCGGCGGGTTTTAATATCCAGACCGCTATTATTATTTGTACCCACCGCAGTATAGGTGTTTTTGGTGTATCCGAAGCTCATCGTGTCAGAGCCGCTGACATGTTTGGCGGTAACCACATACTGAGGGGAGTAAAGTGTATGGTCTCCCGGAGGCAGACTACCAGTAGCAATAGTGGCGCTGCTGAAATCAGCCATCGGGGCTTTATCAAGTTTACCGACCAGATTGCCCTGCTTGTCATAAATGGAAATATTCGTGCTCCCCGGCGTAAACTGGCCTTTATTCTCGGCAAAGTCGCGGAATATCTGATAAGGGATCTCTGCACTGACCGTTGCCGCCAGAGCCGGCCATGCCGAAGAAAGTGACAACACAGCAACAGATGAAAGAATGACCCGACGGGAGAGTCTGCGATGGCTCTTACAGGTGACCCTGCGGGCCAGTTCGGAGACAGCAATCAGGCTTTTAGTTATATGGCAATATTTCAGGGAGTATATTTTATTCAT
>NZ_PTRE01000247.1 GCF_002965065.1 Escherichia sp. MOD1-EC7003 | reverse complement strand
GATGGACATTATTTTTGTAGAGCCGGAGGAAACAGACCAGACGGTTTAAATGAGCCGGTTACACATCAAACGGGATGCCGACCCGACGTTTGATTTTATCGGCTATCTGGAAACCCTGCCGCAGACCAGCGGCATGTATATGGGGAACGCCAGTATCATCCCGCGCAATTACCGTAAATACCTCTATCACGCCTATCTGGCCTACATGGAGGCAAACGGCTACCGGAATGTACTCAGTCTGAAAATGTTCGGACTGGGGCTGCCGGTGATGCTGAAGGAATACGGGCTGAATTACGAGAAGCGCCATACCAAACAGGGGATACAGACCAACCTGACGCTGAAAGAGGAAAGCTACGGCGACTGGCTGCCAAAATGTGACGACCCAGCAACAGCCTGACCCACCTGACCGGCATCTGCCGGTCTTTTTTTATCCCTGAATCCCCCGAAGGTGAACAATCCAGTGTTCACCCTTCACCGTATATTCACCCGTTATCACACTGAAATTAAAAGAGAAAAACGAAAGGTGAACAGTGTGAACAATCAAATCAAAAAAAACTTTTTTCTCCCTGTGTGATTTCAGTACGGGGGATTAATCACCGGTATGAGTCACACCGGCAGAATGCCGGAGGTGAAGAATCGAATGTTCACCCTTCACCCATTATTCACCACCTATCACTCTGAAATAAAAGGAGAAAATAAAAGAGTGAACAGTGTGAACAGTTCTTTCGAAAAAAAATTTTTTTCCTGTGCGATATAGCATCAATCCAAGTAAAAATGCGCTTTCATTTCACATTAACTTACAGCCATTGGTATACGATTAGGTATACGCACAAAAACTGAATTAAACAAAATCGCTAAAAATCAAAGCGATACAATATTTATTCAAACTCTGCCAGCCCAAAATTCTCCATCGGTGATTACCAGAGTCATCCGATGAAGTCCTGAAAGCCCGCACGGCGCAAGCCCTGCGGGCTTTTTTGCGCCCTCAATTTTTCCCGCGAAGTCCGAAGAGAACTAATTAAATCCGAACCTTTTAGGCCCATTGATAGGCCCAACGAAACTCTGAAAGATACCCAGGAATCTGCTGACGAGTGGTTTGTTCACTAATTAGCACGTAAAATCTGTAACGGTAGGAAATCATTCAATACTCGCACTATCGAAAGCTCACCAGCCAGCCGCGGCACGTTCTTGCATACGACGTGCCGCGGTTTTATTAAGAATTCCAGATTAGCTCGTCAATGGAGACATTATTGCCGGAGATAACGGTGGATTCAGCATCCAGAGTAATCCCGGCGGCACCGTATCAAAAGGACGCCCCAGATCATCAACACATTTTTTAAATCTAAAATCTGTAATGCTCTCTCCATTTCCCAGGCACTGACCGCTTCCTATTGATTTGATTTGTACAGCTCCAGTCTCACTTGTGATAAATGTAAATAATGCATTGCGATTACTTTCCGTACACTTTATGGCTACGGCTAATTGCCCATTAAAAATGGCAAGACATTCATTGCCATCCGGGTTTTTAATCTGAATATGTCCACCTGGTGCAGATATCGAATCCAGATCACTGGTCTTTACTTCAGATATAACCCAATTATTCATATTAAAGTCACTACCCACAGGGTTTCTGATTATCCCCCCAGTTAAAACGTTTCTGATATTCACCAACATCGGCCTGGGTTCAGGATCTGCAGGAGCATTGTTGCCAACAGACTGAGTGAGAAGCCCTCGTTGATTTACCGCATCAGAAGTACATCCCGTCAGCAATAAAACCAAAATCATAATAATTGTTCTCATCTTCTAACTCCTCTTCCGGGAATGAAGCCAACCGGAAAGTGATCAGAGGCAACTTGCCCTCTTAACAAACCAAATAACAAGGAGGCCCTCAACAGGGGAAGCACAAAACTCACTGAGTTTCCAACTACAGCATAATCAAGCACCCCACCACTGGCCTGCGTCGGATCTGGTGGTGCAATAATATTTACGTGATTACGGATTCCCGGCTCAAGTGTTGAAAATAACGTAGCAGGTGAACGGTTAAAATCTCCTGCAATCATCCAGTTAGCTGCCTGTCTTATAGGATCCGTTTGTCTGTTGAAAAATTCAAAAACACTGTTAACAATTGCTCCAGAATCCACGCCCCGGTTTGCCAATGCATGAGTCGAGAAAAAAACATCATTACCAATTCTTATTCCGATAATAGGTCGTGATACAACCGTTGGTGGCGGTAATACAATCACCTCATCAGCTCTTCTGTTTGAGACAATCGCAAGATTTACCCTGTTAGCGAATACATCAACACGAGAGAAATATATAAATAGCTCTTGTGGGCGACTATTTGTTCCTGTATTCCAGATATACTCATTCATCGGAATACCAGGAGTGCTAAATTCACGATCAGTCAACGTTGCAGAAGATGGTACTGATCCAGCCTCCTGAACCATCAGGATATCAACAGCACCACTTCCCGTGACAAGTTGTCGAACATGTGTGTTCCATTTATTTTCTGTCGATGCATTTGACCCCTGCAAATTCCAGGTTGCAACTTTAAAATCGCTTAAATCTGCAAAAGAAATACCCGGCAAAATCATTAACAGGAATAATAATTTTTTCATACCCCCTCCACTCCGTCTGGTTTGTCATGTGGCAGAACTGGCAATGGTGTGAATGGTCTTAATTCTGGCTTAATCAGATTTGGTTTCGCCGCCCTGACAGGTGGGCTTATTGCCCATAACATTTCTTGCGTTTCTTCTTTTGCACCAGGACATTTTTCAAGGGTGATTGTAAAAGCAAACGGTGACAGTATAGTTCTGCTTAAATAGTCTGCTCTTATACACGTCTGCAAGGCACTACTTCTTATAAGCACATTACCATTAGTAGAAGGCAGTAACTGAAACTCCTGAGATAACGAATTATCATCACAGGTATTATGTATCACCCCGTTTTTAAAGGCCTCCATGCAAGTCCCTTGGGCAACAT
>NZ_PTRE01000246.1 GCF_002965065.1 Escherichia sp. MOD1-EC7003 | reverse complement strand
CGGTGACCGCCTGAGCGATCACCTTTAATACAGTGGCAGTTACACAGAATTACTGACAGGCTCGCCTATTTTTTACTTCACTGCATTTTTAGCAGACAGCATAATCTCCATCGCCTGTTGGCGATATTTATCTGCCGTATCTGGCTCCATTAATGCAATGATCCCCACAGCCCTGGGGGTGTCTTCAAGATAAACACTGATGGTTCTCTTTTGCTGACCATCAAAATTTATCAACACGTCCTGATACCTACAGGTGAAATGTTTGGCATTACAGTCATGAAACTGGAAGGTTTCTTCATTGTATTGATCCTTGAGATTGTCTCGCTGCATCTTCTTTAACTCTTCCTGCGAGTCATCGGCGCTACGTCCTGCGGGAAAGCGGAAAGCAGAAATAAAGACGCTATTATCTTCACTTCTTATATCAATGGTTTTATCAGTACGAATGGCAATCGTTTTCCAGTGTCGGTTCGGGACAGTCACGGAAATCGCGGCATTCTCAAATGTATATTGCCATGGGGTGAGCATACGAAGCGTATTGCCGATATGGGACAAAAGCAGCGCGCCCAATACCCAGCAACATCCGCGAGTAAAACTGGCGAAGTTACGCGTTTTTTTAGCGAATGCGCACAGAATACCTGACACAAGCACGGGAAGTAATAACGGCCCAAGAAGTACTGAACCGATATACTCGCCAACCATGCCAGGATCTCCAGCAAGCAAGTTACTGTGCTGAAGATGACTCAGAAAAACAGTTATTATCCATAGTATTAATAAGATAACGTATCTCATATCAATCCCTTATTATTAACATGCACATCAGGTTATTGACGGGCAGAAAGCATCATTTTCATTACTTCTTCTTGATATTCGTCCAAATATTCTGGGTCGATAGCTGCGACCAGTTTTATCAAATTAGTGTTATCCAGTAGAGTCATGAAAATAGCATGTTTTACTTTACCATCACTCATTGTTTGCATTTCTTCCTGATAAGCACAGGTAAATCCCTGAACATCACAAACATGCATTTCTGCAGTTCCTTTTTGAGTCGCGGCAAGTTCCTCGATTGAATGCACACCGAGTTCATTTTGTGAGAAGGCAACAATAACTAAAATAGCACGGGCATCCCGGGTTACCAGGGTTGGCCCTTGTTTAACAACATTGAGAACCCACTGTTTGCTCGGAACCGTGACGGTGATAGCTGGCCCCGGGAAAGTATAATCCCATGTGCTGTGCCGTTCCCACACTGTATAGCTGCTATAGATAAGAAATAATCCCATAAACCAACAAGTGCCGCGAATAAAGCTGCGGCTGCTTCTTTTTTTTATCGTTATACAGATGATTGTGGCGGTAATAAATGATAAGGCAAGTGGGTTAAAAAATACGTTGGCAAAATATAAAATCATTTCACCAGTGTTGCCAGATAAAAGGAATTTGTAGCGAAAATGGTTAACAATAATAAGTAATAAATATATAAATAAAAGAATAATATTCTGCATGAATATGTCCATGTATAAAAAAGGGGAATTTAATTCCCCCTTTTAACGCATGGTAGATACTTATTCAATATCCAGCGGATCTTCAGAAAGAATAATCCCGGTATTGTCGGCATAGATATGGTCGCCGGAAAAGAAGGTGACACCGCCAAAGTTGACGCGGACATCACTTTCGCCAATGCCTTCACCTGCGGCACCGACCGGAATCGCCGCCATTGCCTGGATGCCGATATCCAGCTCTTCCAGATCATCTACCTGACGCACCGCGCCGTAAATGACCAGGCCTTCCCATTCATTTTGTACTGCCAGACGCGCCAGTTCAGCATCGACCAGTGCGCGACGAACAGAACCACCGCCATCGACGACAAGAACACGACCACGGCCATTCTGTTCGAGCAGATCGTACAGCAACCCGTTGTCCTCGAAACATTTTACCGTGATTATTTGTCCGCCAAATGACGCCCGTCCGCCAAAGTTGGAGAACAGTGGTTCCACGACGTTAACATCTTCTTGATAGATGTCACAAAGCTCGGAAGTATCGTATTTCATCGGCTTAACATTCAGTTGCTGCGAGAATTTTCAGTATATCGCGCTATGTAGGCTGTTGGCAAAATCATCAATTGTTAATTGATATTTGTCAGTTATGCTGCCCACTGGCTTAGGAATATCCCTAAAACAAACAGCAGGTTAGTCAGTAACGCTCCCTTGACAGTGCGTTCGAGCATCGGTCGCATCGCTGCCGGATCCATTTCACGCATCACATAACCGGCTTGTTTCACTAACAATGGCGTTGCCAACAGGAACAACCAGCCCCACATACTGTGTAGCGAAAAGAGATTAAACAGTGCCAGGCACACCAGAGACCCCATCAACAGGCAGGCATGGTAACGACGCGCGTTCACTTCACCTAAGCGCACCACTAGCGTGTTTTTGCCATTCTCGCGGTCGCTATTGATATCACGCAGGTTATTAATGTTCAGAACCGCTGTTGCCAGCAGGCCACAGGCGGTCGCCGGAAGGATCAGCGCCGGAATCAATGTATGAGCCTGTAAATACCAGCTCCCCATCACACTCAACCAGCCAAAGAAAACCAGTACGGAAATATCCCCCAGACCGATGTAACCATAAGGACGATTGCCCACGGTGTAGGTGATAGCGGCAATGATCGACAACCCGCCAAGGATCAGGAAACCGACAAAATCGGCCAGCGTATGGCACGCTACTGCAACCAGTGCCAGCCCGGAGAGACAGATGAGCACGACGGTAATAATGAGCGCCCGTTTCATCTCTTGCTGGGTAATGACTCCTTTTTGCATGCCGCGTAGCGGTCCAATGCGGTCAGGTTTATCGCTGCCTTTTACCGCATCGCCATAATCATTAGCGAGGTTAGAGAGAATTTGAAGCAGTCCGGCGGTAATCAGTGCCAGCAGGGCGACCAGCGGATCGAAGTGACCTTGCCACCATGCCAGCGCCGTCCCGACGATAATTGCAGCAAAGGCGAGGGGGAGAGTTTTAGGTCGTAAACTTTCCAGCCACGCCTGAGTTCGGCTAATTTGTTGTTCAGTCATAATACGCGCCAATAAAAATGGGGCCTTTCAGCCCCATCAAACAATGATGAAAATGATTGAACGCGATTATAGGATAAAACGGCTCAGATCTTCATCTGCCACCAACGCATCCAGATGTTTGCTCACATAATCTGCGTCAATAGTGATAGTTTGACCGCTTAAATCGCTGGCGTCGTAGGAGATTTCTTCCATCAAACGCTCCAGAACGGTATGTAAACGACGAGCACCGATGTTTTCGGTGGATTCGTTTACCTGCCATGCCGCTTCCGCGATGCGCTTAATACCGGAGTCGGTAAACTCGATATTTACGCCCTCAGTCGCCATCAGTGCTTTGTACTGCACGGTGATAGAGGCATTCGGCTCGGTCAGAATACGCTCGAAGTCGCTGGTGGTCAGTGCCTGTAGTTCAACGCGGATTGGCAGACGCCCCTGCAGTTCCGGGATCAGGTCAGACGGTTTCGCAATCTGAAACGCGCCAGAAGCGATAAACAAAATGTGGTCAGTTTTGACCATCCCGTGTTTGGTGGAAACGGTGCAACCTTCTACCAGCGGCAGCAGGTCACGCTGAACGCCTTCACGAGAAACATCCGGACCGGAAGACTCGCCGCGCTTACAGATTTTGTCGATTTCATCGATAAACACGATCCCGTGCTGCTCAACAGCGTCGATAGCGTCTTGCTTCAGCTCTTCCGGATTCACCAGTTTCGCCGCTTCTTCTTCAATCAGCAGCTTCATGGCGTCTTTAATTTTCAGCTTACGCGCTTTTTGTTTCTGACCGCCCAGGTTCTGGAACATGGACTGCAGCTGGCTGGTCATCTCTTCCATTCCCGGAGGCGCCATAATTTCAACGCCCATCGGTGCTGCGGCAAGATCGATCTCGATTTCTTTGTCATCAAGCTGGCCTTCACGCAGTTTTTTGCGGAATGCCTGACGAGCAGCGGACGGTTCCTGTTGCTGTTCGGTCTGTCCCCAGTTGTTTTTAGCAGGTGGGATCAGCACGTCGAGAATACGTTCTTCTGCCAGTTCTTCAGCGCGATAACGGTTTTTCTCGATAGCCTGGACGCGTACCATTTTCACGGCGGCATCGGTCAGATCGCGGATTATAGAATCCACTTCCTTACCGACATAGCCCACTTCGGTGAATTTGGTTGCTTCAACTTTGATGAACGGCGCGTTCGCCAGCTTAGCCAGACGACGGGCGATTTCAGTTTTACCGACACCGGTCGGGCCGATCATCAGGATATTTTTCGGGGTGACTTCATGGCGCAGCTCTTCGTTGAGCTGCATACGACGCCAGCGGTTACGCAGTGCAATCGCCACGGAACGCTTGGCGTTGTCCTGGCCGATGATGTGCTTATCCAGTTCGCTGACGATTTCGCGTGGGGTCATTTCAGACATAGGAGATCCTTACGCTTTGTAGCTTAATTCTTCGATGGTGTGGAAATGGTTGGTATAGATGCAAATGTCGCCTGCAATATCCAACGCCTTTTCAGCAATTTCACGGGCGCTAAGTTCAGTGTTTTCTAACAGCGCGCGCGCCGCAGCCTGAGCGTAAGGGCCGCCGGAGCCGATAGCAATAAGATCGTTTTCTGGCTGCACCACGTCACCGTTACCGGTGATGATAAGCGAAGCGGTTTCATCCGCGACAGCCAGCAGTGCTTCAAGTTTGCGCAACATGCGATCGGTACGCCAGTCTTTTGCCAGCTCAACGGCGGCTTTGACCAGATGGCCCTGATGCATTTCCAGTTTACGCTCAAACAGTTCGAACAGCGTAAAAGCATCCGCAGTACCGCCCGCAAAGCCCGCGATGACTTTGTCGTTGTACAGACGGCGGACCTTTTTCACGTTGCCTTTCATTACGGTATTGCCCAACGTGGCCTGACCATCACCAGCGATGACCACATGGCCGTTACGGCGTACGCTTACTATAGTTGTCACGAGCTGACCCCTTGGTTACGAATACAGAGTACAAACCCCGTACAAAAGTACGGGGCATAATGCAATTATAGATGGGGGAGATTTTGAGGGTTTCAACCCCCGGCGGCGAGCCGAATGCAGTTTGTATGACCCGCCATCTTCAAACGATTGAGAGTGCTGTCTGCGTTCTCTTTACCTTTCACCGGGCCAATGACCACACGATTCCAGCCATTGTTGGTGGTGATTTTCGAGTCAAAGCCTTCAAACGCCAGCTGAGCTCGTACCGTCTCTGCCTGTTCCGCGCCTCTGAACGAACCACACTGCACCATCCAGCGGCGTTCGTCTTTTTTCTCTGCCGTCGGTTTTGGCGCGTCAGCGGCACGAGCAACTGGCGCAGCTTGCTGCGGCTTCGACTGCGCGGTAGTGTGCGCAGGGGTTTGCAGCAGATCCTGGTACGGCTGCTGAGTAGACGCAGGTTTAGACTGGCGCGGTTGCGCCTGTACCGGCGTGGCTTGCGACGTCTGTGTCTGCTGCTGCCAGCTTTGTTCAGTCGTACGCGACTGCTGAGCCAGGCGTTGCTGTTCCGCTAATTGCTGTGCCTGGCGCTGTAGCGTTTGCTGACGCTGTTCCGGCGTCTGCTCATTCCACGGAACTTCAACCAATTGCGTTGGCTGCTGGCGCATATCAGCCTGCATTTGTTCAAGAAGCTGGCGTTGTTCTGGTGTCAGTTGCTCCGGCGTTTTCACTTCACCACCGGCAGAAGGTTCTGTGGGCGAACGCACACCCGGCTGGCGACTTTCCAGCTCTTTTATGTAGCGCCAGCGTTCTTCTGGTTTCGGTGGTAGTCCGTTTCCGGTCACTTTCTGGCTTTGCAGCGTCTCGGACTCTTCTTTCTTGTGATGCGTAATGAAGTACAGACCACCGATAAAGGTCACAAGAACGGCGGCAGCAATAGCGACCATTGCGGGAGAAACCGCAGGCAGATTTCGTTGCTTTTTTCGTGAGGTGCTCTTTTTTCGCCGCGAAGGTGCCGGTTGGCTGCGGCGTACATAATCTCGTTGTGCCACTATCGTTTCGCTGTATTTATTCGTTCGTCAGCCCGCCATGTTACTTAAGCGGCGGGCCTTTGACCAGTCACGGCAGTCTTAAAGGTTTATTTTAAGGTAACGCGCGCGTCGATCCCCGGATGATAAGTTCGCAGTCCATTAAACGAGAGCCACTACCAACGTGTTGCCCCTGCATTTGATCAAGCAATAACAGCATCGCTTCCCGACCGATTTCGTAACGCGGCTGCGCGATGGTTGTCAGCGGTGGATCACAAAATTGCGTCAGGTCGATGTTATCAAAACCAATTATGGACAGGTCTTCCGGGACGTTCAGTCCCTGACGTTTTGCCTGAGAAAGTGCGCCGAGCGCCATTATATCGCTATGGCAAAAGACAGCAGTAGGTGGTTGTGGAAGATCAAGCAGCTGTTGCATCGCTTTGCTTCCGGCTTCGAAGGTGAAGTCGCCACGGGCGATGTATTGCGGATCAACCATAATGCCGCAGCGACGCAGCGCCTGAACGTAGCCTTGCAGGCGGTAGTGACACAGCGGCATCTCTTCGGGACCGGCTATACAGCCAATCCGTTTATGCCCTTGTTCATATAAATAAATTACTGCATCAAATGCGGCGGTCAGATTGTCGATATGAACTGTAGGCAGCTCCAGTTCCGGTGCGAATTCGTTCGCCATCACCATCGGCGGCAGATTACGCTGTTCCTCAATGCTGGCATCAAATGGCAGCCTTGAACCCAGCAGCAACATGCCATCAATTTGCTTGGTGATGATCAAATCGATAAAAGTTTTTTCCTGCTGATTTTGATGCGCACAGTCGCCAATCAGCACCAGATATCCGTGATTTGCCGCCGTGACTTCGATACCGCGAATAATTTCGCTAAAGAAGGGATCGCAGATATCCGGGACAATCACCAGAATGGTGCGGGATTCATTACGCTTGACGTTGCGCCCCATAGGCTGCGGTAAATAACCTACTTCCCGGGCCGCTTTCTCAACCCGGTTACGGGTGGCCTGGGAGACTTTATCGGGATTCATTAATGCTCGGGAGACGGTCGCTGTAGAGACTTTTGCCTTCAGGGCAACGTCTTTCATGGTCGCGGCAGTTTCCTGCTTCTTCGCTTTCACACTCACTCCTCGCCTGGTACGTCAGGCGTACTACATCCATGTTTACTTCACATCGGCAACATTTTTAGCAGATAGTGCGTGAAAACGGTTACAGAATTTTCATGAAAAGTGTGATGAATATTGAATTTTTCGATCTGCCTCGCATCGTGAGCGGTTTAACCCTCAATCGGATCAACATCCAGCACCCATTTCACTTTGCGGGAATCCGGTATCGTATTGATGAGTGCCAGCGTACCGTTAATGATGTGCTGTAAGCGCACACGGGAAGGGTGTTGCAACAAAATTTGCCAGCGCCAGCGACCGCCACGTTTCGGAGCCAGCGCCGGAACCGGGCCGAGCACCCACAGTTTGTCGTCTGCCAGCGGGCTGGCGAGGATCAGATTACGCAGTTGTTGCAGGAACAGCGGCGCGTGCTGATTGTTGTGATCTTCCGCACGCACAATCACATGGCTGGTCCACGGCGGTAGCTGCATCATGCGTCGCTCAGCCAGCGCCTGTTCGGCAAAAGCGTCGTAGCCTTTATAGAGCAACGTTTGCAACAGCGGATGTTCCGGATGGTGCGTTTGCAGCACCACTTCGCCCTGTTTCCCCGCACGCCCGGCACGACCGGCGACCTGGGTGTAAAGCTGGGCGAAACGTTCTGCGGAACGAAAATCGGCAGAAAACAGTGCACCGTCCACGTCGAGTAACGCCACCAGCGTCACATCCGGAAAGTGGTGGCCTTTCGCCAGCATTTGTGTGCCAATCAAAATCCTCGCACCACCGCGATGTACTTCTGCCAGCTGTTGTTCCAGCGCGCCTTTACGGCTGGTGGTATCGCGGTCGATACGAGAAATGGGTACACCAGGGAACAGTGGCGCGAGCGTCTGTTCAAGCTGTTCGGTGCCAAGCCCCACGGGTACCAGGTGTGTGGAACCGCAGGAAGGGCACTGGCGCGGCACTGGACGCTGACTGTCACAGTGGTGGCAGCGCAGATGCTGTTGCGCCTGATGCAGCGTGTAGTAGTGATCGCAACGTGGACATTCGGCTATCCAGCCGCAGTCGTGGCACAGCAGCGCAGGCGCAAAACCCCGGCGATTAAGAAAGAGGATAACCTGATTGTTGGCCTGTAAATGCTGGCGCATACGGGTGATCAACGCCGGAGCCAGCCCCGCCTGCACCTTCTGACCTTTTAAATCCAGCACGTGTTGAATTGCCGGACGCGCATTCCCCGCCCGACGAGTCAGGCGCAGCAGGCGGTATTTTTTCTGCTGCACGTTGCATAACGTCTCCAGTGCGGGCGTTGCGGAGCCAAGAATAATCGGGATTTGCTCGCTGTGCGCGCGATACACTGCCAGATCGCGGGCATGGTAGCGCCAGCCTTCCTGCTGTTTGTAGGAACTGTCGTGCTCTTCATCAATGACAATCACACCGAGATTTTTAAACGGCGTAAACAGCGCGGAGCGAGTACCAATCACAATCGCCGCCTCGCCATTTTTCGCTTTCAACCACGCCGAAAGACGCTCGCTGTCGTTCAGGCCGGAATGCAGAACTTCCACTGGCGCATTAAACCGTTCACGAAAACGGGCGATAGTTTGCGGCGTCAGGCCGATTTCCGGCACCATCACCAGCGCCTGTTTGCCCTGAGCGAGCACGTTTTCCAGTACGCTGAGATAAACCTCCGTTTTACCGGAACCGGTAACGCCCGCCAGCAGCCAGGCAGAGAAGGTATCTGCCGCGCTATGGATGGCGCCAACGGCGGTGGCCTGTTCGGTATTTAATCGCAACCGCTCACCAGAAACGGCATAGTTTGTGCTCCAGTCGCTAAACTCTGGTGTTTCACTTGCTAACTCACACAGACCTTTTTTACGTAGCGCCTGCAACGCGGCATCATTAAATTCAAGTTCCGCGACTTGATCACGCCAGATTTTCCCTTGCCGCAATGCCGCCAGTGCCTGTTGTTGCTTTGGCGAGCGTTTCAGGCTGTTCAGATCCACCGCCTGGCCTTGTTCAGTGGCAAACCAATACCATATGGGCGCGTTCGCCGCAGGTCGCCCCTGGCGTAGTAAAATCGGCAAAGCATGAAACAATACATCGCCAATCGGATGATGATAGTAATCTGCCGCCCATAGCAGTAATCGCCAGACGGAGTGAGTAAATACCGGCTCAACGTCCAGCACTTCAACTATCGCTTTCAGCTCGTTGAGCGGCAGCTCACTGACATCGCTAACTGACACCACAACCCCGATGCGCACCTGCTGTTTGCCAAACGGCACGCGCACGCGACACCCGGCTTTAACCGTCATGCCTTCTGGCAGCAGATAGTCAAAGGTACGAGGAAGCGGAACGGGCAAGGCAACGTGAGCAACGGGCATGAGATCATCCTGACTTGAAACTCGGTGGGTTAATTAATTTGCCATAAACTATCGCTCAGTGATGAGCGGAGATATAAGACGGAAACCCATTAATTTACCAGATACTGATATGACTGACCGACTATATCAATGAGCCATAATTCTATTAAGAACTACAGCAGCATGTATCTTCTGTACTTGTCATACCTCAACTACATGCGGATCAAAATCTGGAACATTAAAGCAATCATTCCATTCAAGACGTGTCCACAATCCTGAGTTTTCAGCAATGAACAACAGTCGGCCATCGCAAAAAAGCGCTTCAAGTTCATAGCCATAAGGTCGTAACTGATTTTTGCCAACGGCAATCTGAAAATTAACCACGACAAAACGGACCGCTGTGCGATCCTGTACTGGCACTACAAGTGAATCGCACGCAAAAATCAAAGGCGATTGCGCCGCCAGAGGGGTGTGGCTTTTTTCCAAATACGCAGCTGTTTCTTGTAAGTCTGCTGCCATATCGTCGGAGTTCTGTGAGGGCATTCCGTCATTCTTCGGGCTGGTCGCTATCTGATGGGCCATATTACAAAGCCCAATCGCAAACCATTGCCGCATTTTTTGCGCATCTATGTGACAGAATTCATTCCATGCCGATAGCTGTTTAGGCGAAAAGTATGGTCGGCTTTGTTCTTCTACATCAAACCACATAGCGCAACGACCGCCTAATGAAGGGATGGCGATCGGCTTAACAGGTTGATATAAGCCATCGGCATAGACTCCATTCATAACACGTCTCCTGTAGCAGGATGATAGGATAACCAGATATGGATGGCATAATATTAACACCTGTACGCTGTCCCTCAACGAATTAAGAATCTGATAATGCCAGGGCTCCACTCAACCTCGCTCCTAATGCACAGCTGATTAAGCAAGAGGCATTGCCGTTACAGTGAAAGTCGTCATGTGATAGAAGAAGTGCGGATCAGTTTGCATACGCTGGTTAATTTCTGTATGATTCGGCGCCTTTGATACGAAATGATCGTGTCAAACTATACTTTAAACATCGCGTGGTGTCTGGCGTTAGGGCTGGAAGAGCGACGCGGCCTTAAACCGAGGTTTTCCCATGAAAAAAGATATTCACCCGAAATACGAAGAAATTACTGCTAGCTGCTCTTGCGGTAACGTAATGAAAATCCGCTCCACCGTTGGTCATGACCTGAACCTCGACGTGTGCAGCAAGTGCCACCCGTTCTTCACTGGCAAACAGCGTGATGTTGCTACCGGTGGCCGTGTTGACCGCTTCAACAAGCGTTTCAACATCCCGGGCAGCAAATAAGACCGGATTTCCGAAAAAAGCGCCGCAAGGCGCTTTTTTTGTGCCTGAATTTGCTTCTTTATAAATTCTGAAAAATTCCCGGGCGTTAACTCTTTCTTTGTTCTCATCCTTCATAGACGGTAGCGTTTTACTTTCTAATACTAAAACTAATGTGAAACTCCATGTTGAGAAAAATGACAATAACTTTTTTCTTACTTTTTCCTGTTTATGTTTATCCAGGAATCATGCCTTTAATTGATCTCGAAAGTGATTTAAAAACCGTTAAAAGTATCGATGACTGGTTTGCTAAAAATTACCAAACACATCAATATATGCAGAATAAAATAACTTCTGAACTTTATGCTTTTTATGGTGTAAAAGGTTCTGGTATATCCAGCTCTGGGTCAACGTCATTATCTAATAATACATGTATAAAATAAGATATTATTTACTCCATGCCTCCTGACTTCCAATATCAACCGGACGCTATATTTTTGCACCAAGGCTATATACAGACACATTACCACCCGTTGCACAAAAATTATCAAGTAATGACTTATATGCCTGGATTAATGCCCCCGGAATGGGGGCATTAATTTATGGGTTATTTTTTAAACATCAGTTCTGGCTCAATTACCAGCGCACGATAACCCAGCATACCAGCACGATTGCTATGCACTTTCATTTCCAGCATCACTTCCTGAGTACCGTCTTTAACTTCATCCAGGACAGATGTTAGCGGCGTCATCCCTGTCATACCCGCAGTCGCGGAGTACATAAACATGGTTTTGGTTTCAGGACGATATTCTGTTACAGAAGTGATAGCGCTGTACCAGTCAAATCCACGCTCTTTACCATATTCCCAGGTCTGTGAAACGGTCATATTTTTTTCATCAATCATATATTCTACACCTCGTGAATATTTCATTGATGGCATGGCCGGTTGCTCCATTCCTCGGGCATCGCCATTGTCAAATACGGTAACGACAGATTTACCCGCTGTACTCTTCGAAGGGACTAACCAACCTGTATGTTGCGTCCAGGTCCAGTCAAAGTTGCCTTCACATTTATGATTTTCACAGACTAGCGCTTTGCCAGCGCCATCAACCGGTTTCAGCACTTTTTTCGCCAGTTCGCCTTTCCAGCCGGTCGGATCAGACAAGATCCATTTCACCTTCTTATCGCGACCAATTTTGATTACTGCAGACTGATGACGAGAACTGATGATGATGCTGTCATCGCGCGGATCGTAACTGACGGAATTCACATGCGCCCAGTTACGACCAGGTCCAGAACCAGCGACATCACCAAACGGTTGTTTAGCAAGCTGTTCTTTGGTCATGACCTGACCTGAATGTTCAGAATCGACGCTAAGACAAACCGCACCCTGGTCCATGGCGAGGATGACATTGTCACGATATGGGTCAAGAATTTTAGGAAGATCCCAGTAATCGACAGTGTCGCCGTTTTGGTTAACTTCAAGGATATGGTCACGTACAGTATTGACCGTATATTTGTCATTCAACGGATAATTTTCTTTCGCAACGCGTAAAAGATAAGTGCCTTTAGGCGTTTCGGTAATTGCGTGCGAGAAGTCGATAAATCCTTTCGGTAAGCGTTTGTCTGAAATAACGCGCCCTAAGAAATCGTATTTAAAGTAACGCTGCCCTTGACCAAAAATAAGATTACCATCTTTAACCTGATGGAATCCCATCATCGAGCCAAAACGAGTAATGTCGTTCTGGTCCCGCAGTTTATCGATATTCATATAACCACGGACATCGCCATTGGTATCACTTATCCAGTTTATCCCAGTGTAGTCCCAGTTAGCTGCACCGCCGGACACATGCATAACATGTCCTGCTCTCGGCATTCCTGTCAGGTGGTTAAACAGATAGAGGCGATTCTTCGTAAGCGGCTCGTCAGAACCGTATTGATATTTACTGAGAGCTCAGATCAACTTTCCAGGGCAACAGATCGCGTACCCGGTTTGCCGGCCAGTCCTGGATATGTTCAATGACGTAGCGCAGCCACTTTTCTGGCTCCACATTGTTCAGACGGCATGTGCCGATCA
>NZ_PTRE01000245.1 GCF_002965065.1 Escherichia sp. MOD1-EC7003 | reverse complement strand
TAGTCATCCTGTTTACCTCTTTCTCAGGGAGTTTAGTCTCCAGGATTCCCGGGGCGGTTCAGACTCATATCGTATTTTCCTTTTGTGATATCACCTCTATGACGGCTGAGTAGTCTGGGGGTATCTGTCACAGATTTGAGGGCTGTTTGTCACAGTTTATTACTCTGAATCAGCTATCCGCGTGTGTACTTGTGCCTGGAGTGTTTCCTGCGGTGGATATTTCTTCTTGCGCTGAACGTAAGAGCTATCTGACTGAACAGGCTTCCTCGCTACGATCGGTTACACGGCTGCGGCGAGCGCTAGTGATAATTAGTGACTGAGGTATGCGCTCTTCTTACTCTCCTTTTTGTTGTGCTGCTCTCATTTTAAATAACTTTGCAGTTTTTTAATGGCTTTGCGATTTTGTTGTTGCTTTGCAAAAAAATCCAAGATTTAATAAAAATATGCAAAGTTGTGATTAAAGGATGTTCAGTATGGGACTCATGAATACACTTAACCAGTGCATAAGTGCTGGCCATGAAATGACGAGGGCTATCGCCATTGCACAGTTTAATGATGACAGTCCGGAAGCGAGGAAAATAACCCGGCGCTGGAGAATAGGTGAAGCAGCGGATTTAGTCGGGGTTTCTTCTCAGGCTATCAGGGATGCCGAGAAAGCTGGTCGACTACCGCATCCGGATATGGAAACACGGGGACGGGTTGAACAGCGTATTGGTTATACAATTGAACAGATTAATCATATGCGTGACGTATTTGGTACGCGACTGAGACGTGCTGAAGGTGTACTTCCACCAGTGATTGGAGTTGCTGCTCATAAAGGTGGTGTTTATAAAACCTCTGTTTCTGTTCACCTTGCTCAGGATATGGCTCTGAAAGGGCTACGTGTTCTGCTCGTGGAAGGTAACGATCCCCAGGGAACAGCATCAATGTATCACGGGTGGGTGCCTGATCTTCATATTCATGCAGAAGATACTCTCCTGCCCTTCTATCTTGGGGAAAAGGACGATGTCACTTATGCAATAAAGCCCACTTGCTGGCCAGGGCTTGACATTATTCCTTCCTGTCTGGCTCTGCACCGTATTGAAACTGAGTTAATGGGAAAATTTGATGAAGGTAAATTGCCCACCGATCCACACCTGATGCTCCGACTGGCCATTGAAACTGTTGCTCATGACTATGATGTCGTCGTTATTGACAGCGCGCCTAACCTGGGGATTGGCACGATTAATGTCGTATGTGCTGCAGATGTACTGATTGTTCCCACGCCTGCTGAGTTGTTCGACTACACCTCCGCACTGCAGTTTTTCGATATGCTTCGTGACTTGCTCAAGAACGTAGATCTTAAAGGGTTCGAGCCTGATGTACGTATTTTGCTTACCAAATACAGCAATAGTAATGGCTCTCAGTCCCCGTGGATGGAGGAGCAAATTCGGGATGCCTGGGGAAGCATGGTTCTAAAAAATGTTGTCCGTGAAACGGATGAAGTTGGCAAAGGTCAGATCCGGATGAGAACTGTTTTTGAACAGGCCATTGATCAACGCTCTTCAACTGGCGCCTGGAGAAATGCCCTTTCTATCTGGGAACCTGTCTGCAATGAAATTTTCGATCGTTTGATTAAACCACGCTGGGAGATTAGATAATGAAGCGTGCTCCTGTCATTCCAAAACATATTCTCAGTACTCAATCTGTAGAAGATACTTCGTCATCGGTGCCCGCTGCCCCGATGGTGGATTCGTTAATTGCGCGCGTAGGCGCTATGGCCCGCGGTAATGCTATTACTTTGCCTGTATGTGGTCGGGACGTGAAATTTACCCTTGAAGTGCTCCGGGGTGATAGTGTTGAGAAGACCTCTCGGGTATGGTCAGGTAATGAACGTGACCAGGAGCTGCTTACCGAAGAAGCCCTGGATGATCTCATCCCTTCTTTTCTACTGACGGGTCAGCAGACACCAGCGTTCGGTCGAATAGTGTCTGGTGTTATAGAAATAGCCGATGGGAGTCGCCGTCGTAAAGCTGCTGCACTTACCGAAAGTGATTATCGTGTTCTGGTTGGCGAGCTGGATGATGAGCAGATGGCTGCATTATCCAGATTGGGTAACGATTATCGCCCAACAAGTGCTTATGAACGTGGTCAGCGTTATGCAAGCCGACTGCAGAATGAATTTGCTGGAAATATTTCTGCGCTGGCCGATGCGGAAAACATTTCTCGTAAGATTATTACCCGCTGTATCAACACAGCCAGGTTACCTAAATCAGTTGTTGCTCTTTTTTCTCATCCCGGTGAACTATCAGCCCGGTCAGGTGAGGCGCTTCAAAAAGCCTTTACAGATAAAGAAGAATTACTTAAGCAGCAGGCATCTAACCTTCATGAGCAGAAAAAAGCGGGGGTGATATTTGAAGCGGAAGAAGTTATCACTCTTTTAACGTCTGTGCTTAAAACGTCATCTGCAGCAAGAACTAGCTTAAGCTCACGACATCAGTTTGCTCCTGGAGCGACAGTATTGTGCAAGGGCGATAAAATGGTGCTTAATCTGGATAGATCTCGTGTTCCAACTGAGTGTATAGAGAAAATTGAAGCCATTCTTAAGGAACTTGAAAAGCCGGCGCCCTGATGCGGATACGTTTTAGTCTACGTTTATTTGTCTTTACTCAGTTTCCTTTGGCACAGGCCAGAGAACATAACTAATTGGTCTGAATATTCTCTCTGGGCCCACCTGTATCGTTGATCAGAACATCAGCCTGGGACCATGGTCCCACCCGTATCGTCGATCAGATTATCAGTCTGGGACCACGGTCCCACCTGTATCGTCGATCAGATTATCAGTCTGGGACCGCGGTCCCACCCGTATCGCCAGTCAGAACATCAGTCTGGGACCACGGTCCCACCCGTATCGTCGATCAGATTATCAGTCTGGGACCACGGTCCCACTCGTATCGCCGGTCAGAACATCAGTCTGGGACCACGGTCCCACCTGTATCGCCGGTCAGTTACCGCGAACATGGTCTGCCAGTCTCAGAGAATCTGCTGAAGCAGGACTTTTACGCCAGCGGCCCGAATCAGAAGTGGGCGGGTGACATCACGTATCTTCGCACTGGTGAAGGCTGGCTTTATCTGGCCGTGGTTATCGACCTGTGGTCGCGGTCAGTCATTGGCTGGTCGGATGACAACACCGCTTGCCTGCGATGCGTTACAGATGGCGCTGCGGCGGCGTAAGCAACCACAAAATGTCATCGTTCACACGGATCGCGGGGGCCAGTATTGTTCCGCGGATTATCAGGCTTTGCTGAAGCGGTACAATCTGCGCGGGAGCATGAGTGCAAAGGGCTGTTGCTACGATAATGCCTGTGCGGAAAGCTTCTTCCACTCACTGAAAGTCGAATGCATCCACGGTGAACGCTTTATCAGTCGGGAGATCATGCGGACGACGGTATTTAATTATATCGAGTGTGATTACAATCGCTGGCGTCGTCACAGTACCTGTGGCGGTCTCAGTCCGGAACAGTTTGAAAACCAGAACCTCGCTTAGGGCTGTGTCCACATTACGTGGGTAAGATCAGTCGTTCATTGTTTAACCTGTAGGCCACGCGCTGACAATACTGACGTATTATCAATACGCCAGTATTGCCATATGATATTTTATACTTTTGATTATGTTTATACTCAAATAATTGGTAATTTTCTGTCAGGTCCCGGTCTGGGGGTGTATAGAAATAAAGTTATTTTTTGTAGTGTCAAAGCAGCATTTATCTTTCGAAATAATCATTGATGCGGTTATCGGCTCCCGGCTAAGAGGGTGGTCAGCCTGAATATTTATAAGGTGCTGCAATGCACACATGTCATATATAGTGCATACGTTCGAATCAGCAGCATTTCTCATAAAAACTGCTAACGTTGGTGTGCTCAGAGTTATCGGGCATGTCAATAAATTCTCTGGGCAATTGAACATATTAGGAGAAAGAGTGAATGAGCAGTTTTTTATTGCTGCATTTAATTGTTTGTGACTTAAGTTATCCTCCCCGGTGGAGGAGGGAGGATTATGTGGCACAGGCGTATTTACTGTTGCATGATTGCGCAGGTGATTCAGCTGCCATTCCAAATGCTGAGCTCGTGCTGAATCTCCTCTTCTCAAGAGAGAGCCTATCCCTCCTCTGATACGCTCGACTGTAAACCAATCAGATGAATGGATATGATGAATGTTATATGTTCTGTGGCCAACAGTAGTAATAATTGTACCAGCTTGCCTGGCTGCGGACTGAAGCTGGGATATATCTCGTACTAATGGATTGGAGGGTAATCTGATTCGATTTACATCTGGCATGCGGAAACTCCGAATTGGCTTATTTTATTATTATTATTACTGACAATATGATAGTTTTGCAAGGTGGCACTGTGAGATGTCATTAAGTTTTGGTGATTAGTTGTACCAAAAAAATCGCTTTAACTAAACGATTAGCCTAAACACATGAAGGCTTCTTTATTGTTTCCCACTTAACATGAACTGTCCAGCTTTATGGGGTCAGTCCATTTCGATATGGTGCTGATGATAATGATTGTGGCCGGCGTATATATATTAGCGCCGGTGAACACCGGATATGCAGATACCATGAAAGGGTTGCTGTGGTCTCTCGCGGCAGGTTTCAGCAATGCACTTATTATCTTTTACCGTTCAGGCCTTGGCAACTCAGTCTTCCTGGTGGCAGTGCGCGGCCGCTGAAATTTTTAATTCTTCAGAGGGACAGATGACAAATCAACAATTTTACCCGATCGGTACCCCTGGCAAGCCCTGGACCGGGACAGAAAAGCAGATATGGCAACAAAGACAGACGCGTGTCAGAAGCTATAAAAATGATGTCCTCGACGCGCTTCAGGCGCTTATTAAGCGCTATGACATCGGTAAGCGTACAGCCTGAACCGTCTGGTCAGAATCTGACGAATTAGACAAAGTGGTGTCCACC
>NZ_PTRE01000244.1 GCF_002965065.1 Escherichia sp. MOD1-EC7003 | reverse complement strand
GAATAATCTTTCGACTATTCAGTGTTTCAATTTTCAGCTTGATCCAGATTTTTAAAGAGCAAATATCTCAAACATCACTCGTAAGTGAGTTTTGAGATACAGAGGTCGGCGACTTTCACTCACAAACCAGCAAGTGGCGTCCCCTAGGGGATTCGAACCCCTGTTACCGCCGTGAAAGGGCGGTGTCCTGGGCCTCTAGACGAAGGGGACGTATCAGTCTGCTTCGCAAGACGCCTTGCTTTTCACTTTTCATCAGACAATCTGTGTGAGCACTGCAAAGTACGGTTCTTTAAGGTAAGGAGGTGATCCAACCGCAGGTTCCCCTACGGTTACCTTGTTACGACTTCACCCCAGTCATGAATCACAAAGTGGTAAGCGCCCTCCCGAAGGTTAAGCTACCTACTTCTTTTGCAACCCACTCCCATGGTGTGACG
>NZ_PTRE01000243.1 GCF_002965065.1 Escherichia sp. MOD1-EC7003 | reverse complement strand
GACTGAATAATGTGATGACGCTGTAGAATTTTTAACGTGACACAGAATTCTGAACGCTCTCGGCAGTCGTGCACTATTATTAACGTGATAACGAA
Source organism: Escherichia sp. MOD1-EC7003 (assembly GCF_002965065.1). Taxonomy (GTDB): domain Bacteria; phylum Pseudomonadota; class Gammaproteobacteria; order Enterobacterales; family Enterobacteriaceae; genus Escherichia. The sequence continues at coordinate 11,717 of NZ_PTRE01000243.1, read as the reverse complement.
TTAACGCCTTGATATTCATCTCCTGACAGGCTTTTTCAAGATGTTGAGTCCGCAGCTGTTCCGCGTAAAACCATCACTCAACCCCTGATCAACCATTCGCGTGGTAAAACCTTCGTTCACAAACATCGCCTGATGCGACGCTCACACGTCTTATCATGTCTACAATCCAGGAGCCGGGACAGAAGAAACTTGCAGGCCATAACTGTATCTACAAATACTGGGGGCCGGACAAAAATTATTCTCTAATGTTATATACTATAGGGGGGTATGCATTGACACATAGCATACCCCCCTATAGTATATTGCGTGCAGATGATGAGGTGCGAAATGCCCAGTACTCCGGAAGAGAAGAAAAAGGTCCTTACTCGAGTTCGTCGTATTCGGGGGCAGATTGATGCTCTGGAACGATCGCTGGAGGGTGATGCCGAATGCCGTGCCATACTCCAACAGATCGCTGCCGTTCGGGGCGCGGCTAACGGGCTGATGGCAGAAGTGCTTGAAAGCCATATCCGGGAAACGTTTGACCGAAATGACTGCTACAGCCGCGAAGTCAGCCAATCCGTTGACGACACTATTGAACTGGTTCGTGCCTATCTTAAATAGCTGAACCTATTACCATATTGAGGAAAAGCGAGAGATGAAATCACGCGCTGCCGTTGCATTTGCTCCCGGTAAACCACTGGAAATCGTTGAAATTGACGTCGCACCACCCAAAAAAGGTGAAGTGCTGATTAAAGTCACCCATACAGGCGTTTGCCATACCGACGCATTTACCCTCTCCGGCGATGACCCGGAAGGTGTATTCCCGGTGGTACTTGGTCACGAAGGGGCTGGCGTTGTGGTTGAAGTCGGTGAAGGCGTAACCAGCGTCAAACCTGGCGACCATGTGATTCCGCTTTACACCGCAGAGTGCGGCGAGTGTGAGTTCTGTCGTTCCGGCAAAACTAACCTCTGTGTCGCGGTTCGCGAAACCCAGGGCAAAGGCCTGATGCCAGACGGCACTACCCGTTTTTCTTACAACGGGCAGCCACTTTATCACTACATGGGGTGTTCTACATTCAGTGAATACACCGTGGTCGCGGAAGTGTCTCTGGCCAAAATTAATCCTGAAGCAAACCACGAACACGTCTGCCTGCTGGGTTGTGGCGTGACCACTGGCATTGGCGCAGTACATAACACCGCCAAAGTCCAGCCAGGTGATTCTGTTGCCGTGTTTGGTCTTGGCGCGATTGGTCTGGCAGTGGTGCAGGGCGCGCGTCAGGCGAAAGCGGGACGGATTATCGCTATCGACACTAACCCGAATAAATTCGATCTGGCACGTCGTTTCGGTGCTACCGACTGCATTAACCCGAATGACTACGATAAACCGATTAAAGATGTCCTGCTGGATATCAACAAATGGGGTATCGACCATACCTTTGAGTGCATCGGTAACGTCAATGTGATGCGTGCGGCGCTGGAAAGTGCGCACCGCGGCTGGGGTCAGTCGGTGATCATCGGGGTAGCAGGTTCCGGTCAGGAAATCTCTACCCGTCCATTCCAGTTGGTCACCGGTCGCGTATGGAAAGGTTCCGCGTTTGGCGGCGTGAAAGGTCGTTCCCAGTTACCGGGTATGGTTGAAGATGCGATGAAAGGTGATATCGATCTGGAACCGTTTGTCACGCATACCATGACGCTGGATGAAATTAATGACGCCTTCGACCTGATGCATGAAGGCAAATCCATTCGAACCGTAATTCGTTACTGATTTCCCGCTGGTTTTGCCCCGTCCAGTTCAGACGGGATTCTTAATACCGTCCCCGGCAGCCGTCCGGGGGGATTAACCGTGAGATAATGACAGATGGAACTGATTGAAAAACATGCCAGCGTTGGCGGCTGGCAAAATGTGTATCGGCATTATTCCTAATCACTGAAATGTGAAATGACTGTCGGCGTCTATCTCCCGCCAAAAGCCGCTGGGCGCGCTGGCGCTGGCAGCCAAATGATATCGCGATTTGGGATAACCGCGTGATCCAGCACTATGCTAATGCGGATTACCTGTCACAGCGGTGGATTATGCATCGGGCGACGTAAGAGGGAAATGCCGGGTTGGGATAACCCGGCATAATGATCATTAACGCAGAATCTTCTTCTCAGCCAGATCCAGCGCAAAGTAGCTGAAAATCAGATCCGCACCTGCACGCTTAATCGAACCTAAGCTTTCGAGCACCACTTTCTCTTCATCTATAGCACCCGCCAGCGCGGCGAACTTAATCATCGCGTACTCACCGCTTACCTGATACGCGCCAATCGGCAATTCAGTACGTTCACGCAACTCACGCACGATGTCGAGGTACGCTCCGGCTGGTTTAACCATCAGGCAGTCTGCGCCCTGGGCTTCATCCAGCAGCGACTCACGAATCGCCTCACGACGGTTCATTGGGTTCATCTGATAACTTTTGCGGTCGCCTTTTAATGCGCTTCCGGCAGCTTCGCGAAACGGACCATAAAAGGAAGAGGCGAACTTGGTCGAATACGACATAATCGCCGTATCTTTAAAGCCCGCAGCGTCCAGCGCCTGGCGAATCGCCTGTACCTGTCCATCCATTGCGGCAGAAGGGGCGATGAAATCTGCACCAGCCGCAGCGGCAACCACGGCTTGCTTGCCTAAATTTTCCAGCGTCGCGTCGTTATCGACGCCATGCTCGCACAGCACACCGCAGTGACCGTGAGAAGTGTATTCACAGAAGCAGGTGTCTGACATGACGATCATTTCAGGCACGGTCTGCTTACAGATACGCGACATACGTGCCACCAGACCATCCTCCCGCCAGGCATCGCTGCCAGTTTCATCAGTATGGTGAGAGATGCCGAAAGTCATCACGGAACGAATACCAGCATTGGCGATGCGTTCAATTTCGCGCGCCAGATGTTTCTCTGGAATGCGCATCACGCCGGGCATGGCTTCAACGGCTTTGTAGTCGTCAATTTCTTCTTCAACAAAGATCGGCAACACCAGGTCGTTAAGGCGAAGTGTTGTCTCTTCAAACATAGCGCGCAGCGCAGGAGATTTGCGCAGGCGACGAGGGCGTTGGATTAAGTCTGTCATGGTCTGCCTGATGTTTGTGGAATTGAGGCGCACAGTATACCTGATGCAGGGCGGGAGTGTTTTACGAAAGTTGTCTCAATGTTGACAAGAAGAGAATGAAAGTGAGTCCAGGACATCTTTGTAATAGAAATAGCAATGACTTCATATTCACTGAAAATATTTTAAATCTTTATTCATAGATTTTGATTATTATTTTGCTGATTTGATTGAGCTGCCAGAAATTGAATTGCTTAAAGTTCATTGCTTATTGATACATTATTTGTCTGATTTGTTGTTTTGGTATTTTTAAAGCCTATGGTTTAAAAGTGATGATTTTGCTAATGTATTGAAATACAGTGCTTTTGTTAATTTCTTCTTTGTGTGTGTAGACGTTTTTTATATATGTCCGTAATCGGACTTGGGGGAAAGAATAATTGAACCATTCCTCTATAACGCCGCATAATCGTAAACGCGAAACATAAAATGTTTTCTATGCATTGATAATTGATGGATCAACTTATTACGTCCCTGAGGAGGGATGACAAATGCAATCTTGGAAAAAGAAACTTGTAGTATCACAATTAGCATTAGCTTGCACTCTGGCTATCACCTCTCAGGCTAATGCAACTACCTATGACACCTGGACTTATATCGATAATCCAACTACTGCTCTTGACTGGAGTAATATGGATGCACCGGGTACTGTAGATGGTAACTATGTGAATTATAGTGGCTTTGTCTACTATAACAACACAAACGGTGATTTCGATACCACCTTTAATGGCGACACTGTTAACGGGACTATCTCTACATATTACCTGAATCATGACTTTACTGATGGAACAACAAACCAGTTGAACATCAGTAACTCCCTGATTCATGGTTCGATCACTTCAATGCTGCCTATGGGTGAAAGCAGTGATGGTCATTATGTATATCAGTTCTCTGAATACGGTACTGATAGCGTAATTGATGATAATTGGCATGATGGTGATGTATTCACTTTAAATATTGCTAATTCTACAATTGATGACGATTACGAAGGTTTATACTTCACTGATTCATATCTGGACGGTGACGTTACCAAATATACTAACGAAACCTTCCGTACACCAGCTGGTGAAGGCGAAGAATACGCTGGTATGTTTGCAAATGGTGGTGTTGGTCTTGGGCTGGCAGTGAATCTTGATGTAGAAAGTAACATCAATATTTCTAACAACTCTCATGTTGCTGGTATCAGCCTGACTCAGGGTAATACCGTAAACAATACTTACACTACTGAATCTCATACTTGGGACAACAATATCTCAGTTACCGATTCCACAGTGACTTCAGGTTCTGTAACTACTCTGGAAAACAGTGGTTTCTATGGTAACTCTGCGGAACCTAGTGACTACACTGGTAACGGCGGACCTAATGATGTAGCTCTGTATTTCAGTGATAGTGCGGCTTCAAATTACTCCATGAAAAACAATGTTTATTTCAGCAATTCTACTCTGCTGGGTGATGTTGTTTTCGCAAGTACTTTCAACGCAAACTTCTATCCGCATGGTCATGACAGTAATGCCGATGGCGTACTGGACACCAATGGTGGCTGGGCTGATGACTCACTTAATGTTGATGAACTGAATATTACTCTGGACAATGGTTCTAAGTGGGTAGGTTCAGCAACTACATCAGCGAATGTTGATGATGAATCTACTGCTTCGACTGACTGGTATGATGTTACAGGTAATAGCCTGTATCCGGGCGTTGTAACAGAAGCAAATGCTTGGGGTCGTACGATTGATGATCAAGTATTCCAGAGCGGTGTGTTTAACGTCACTCTGAATAATGGTTCTGAATGGAATACCGTTAACGCTTCAAACATTGATACTTTAGCTGTGAATAATGGCTCTCAGGTTAATGTGTCTGAATCTAGCTTGATTTCTGATAGCATCGCTCTGACCAATGGTTCTTCTTTGAACATTGGGGATGAAGGTTATGTTGGAACTGATCATCTGACAGTTGATAGCTACAGTACTGTAGCGTTGTCTAGTGATGACAATTCAAGTATCTATAATGGTTATTACACTCCGTCGCTGTTAGCAAACACAATTACTGTGACTAACGGTGGTTTACTGGATATTAATGTAGATCAGTTCGATGATAATCCGTTCCAGACTGATACTTTGGAACTGACCAGCGGTAACATCGCAGACCATAATGGCGATGTAGTATCTGGTGTGTTCGATATCCATAGCAGCGACTATGTTCTGAACGCTGATCTGGTGAACGACCGTACCTGGGATACTTCCAAGTCTAACTACGGCTACGGTATTGTTGCTATGAACTCTGATGGTCACCTGACTATCAACGGTAACGGCGACATCAACAACGGCGACGAACTGGATAACAGCTCTGTAGACAACGTTGTTGCTGCAACCGGTAACTACAAAGTTCGTATCGACAACGCAACTGGCGCTATCGCTGATTACAAAGATAAAGAAATTATCTACGTAAACGACGTCAACACCAACGCGACCTTCTCTGCTGCTAACAAAGCTGACCTGGGTGCATACACCTATCAGGCTGAACAACGCGGTAATACCGTTGTTATGCAACAGATGGAGCTGACCGACTACGCTAACATGGCGCTGAGCATCCCGTCTGCGAACACCAATATCTGGAACCTGGAACAAGACACCGTTGGTACTCGTCTGACCAACTCTCGTCATGGCCTGGCTGATAACGGCGGCGCATGGGTAAGCTACTTCGGTGGTAACTTCAACGGCGACAACGGCACCATCAACTATGATCAGGATGTTAATGGCATCATGGTCGGTGTTGATACCAAAGTTGACGGTAACAACGCTAAGTGGATCGTCGGTGCGGCTGCAGGCTTCGCTAAAGGTGATATGAATGACCGTACTGGTCAGGTGGATCAAGACAGCCAGACTGCCTACATCTACTCTTCTGCTCACTTCGCGAACAACGTCTTTGTTGATGGTAGCTTGAACTACTCTCACTTCAACAACGATCTGTCTGCAACCATGAGCAACGGTACTTACGTTGACGGTAGCACCAACTCTGACGCATGGGGCTTCGGTTTGAAAGCCGGTTACGACTTCAAACTGGGTGATGCTGGTTACGTGACTCCTTACGGCAGCGTTTCTGGTCTGTTCCAGTCTGGTGATGACTACCAGCTGAGCAACGACATGAAAGTTGACGGTCAGTCTTACGACAGCATGCGTTATGAACTGGGTGTAGATGCTGGTTATACCTTCACCTACAGCGAAGACCAGGCTCTGACTCCGTACTTCAAACTGGCTTACGTCTACGACGACTCTAACAACGATAACGATGTGAACGGTGATTCCATCGATAACGGTACTGAAGGGTCTGCGGTACGTGTTGGTCTGGGTACTCAGTTCAGCTTCACCAAGAACTTCAGCGCCTATACCGATGCTAACTACCTCGGTGGTGGTGACGTAGATCAAGATTGGTCCGCGAATGTCGGTGTTAAATATACCTGGTAATATTCTTCACTCTGAAGAAATACTGGTAATTTAATCTAAATAATGCCCGTCAAGGATTTGACGGGCATTACTGCAAAGGACGCGCAAATGTTATCTGTAGTTAAACCTCTTCAGGAATTTGGTAAGCTCGATAAATGTTTGTCCAGATACGGCACGCGCTTCGAGTTTAATAATGAAAAGCAAGTTATATTTTCCAGTGATGTCAATAGCGAAGATACTTTCGTTATTTTAGAGGGCGTTATCTCTCTGCGTAGAGAAGAAAGCGTACTTATCGGTATTACCCAGGCTCCTTATATTATGGGACTGGCTGATGGTTTAATGAAAAACGATATACCATACAAATTAATATCAGAAGGAAATTGTACGGGATATCATCTGCCAGCCAAGCAAACCATTACCCTTATTGAACAAAATCAACTCTGGCGAGACGCTTTTTACTGGTTAGCCTGGCAAAATAGAATTCTGGAATTACGCGACGTGCAGCTCATTGGGCATAATTCCTACGAACAAATCCGCGCCACGTTATTATCAATGATTGACTGGAATGAAGAATTGCGCTCACGTATTGGTGTGATGAATTATATCCATCAGCGTACACGCATATCGCGTTCTGTCGTCGCAGAAGTTCTCGCTGCTTTGCGTAAAGGCGGCTATATCGAAATGAATAAAGGCAAACTGGTCGCTATCAACCGTTTGCCTTCTGAGTATTAATCAGGACGCGGGGATGACCAACGGTTTATTCCCGCTTAACTCGGTCACCAGATCATTAATGCCATCGCTCATATTTTTAAAGCGTGTCAATGGCGAACGAGTGACTACCACAAACGCGCCAATATTCTTCTGCGGGATCATCGCCATATAGGTAATGAAACCGCCACCACCACCGGTCTTCTGAATAATCCCTGGTCGTCCATCTTTCGGGGCCATATACACCCAGCCTAAACCAAGTGCATCCGCTTTGCCGGGGACATCCATGCCAATTACTTTGGTAAACTGCGCGCGCTGATAAATCAACGTTTGCATGCGATCAGCCTGGTTACTGCGCTGATAAAAATCAGATGACAAATACTGCTGCATCCAGCGCATCATATCGCCAGGCGTGGAATAGACGCCGCCGCTGCCAATTGCCGCCAGCGTGTTATTACACGGACTGGCACCGCGCTCAGCAACCATTAAACGGCGGCACTGGTCCGGCGATGGAGTGTAAGTGGTGTCTTTCATCCCCAGCGGACGGGTAATCTGCTCTTCAAACAACTGGGTATAAGGCTTGCCGGATGCATTCGCCAGTGCATCTGCCAGCAGGTCGAACGCAAGGTTAGAGTACGCCGCCTGACTGCCGGGCGCGGCTTTCAGCTTCGTCGTAGAAAGGTATTTCCAGCGTTGCTCGCGCGTTGGCCAGACAAACACCGGACGATGTGCCGCGCCACCGGGCTGTTCACGGGGCAGGGCGCTGGTATGGGTTGCCAGATTCACCAGGGTAATGGGGGTGCCATTATAGGTCGGTACGCGAGCGCCTGGTGGCGCATATTTACTTAGCGGATCGTTTAACTTCACGGTCCCCTGGTCGAGCAATTTCACCAGCATCTCACTGGTCATTAGTTTGGTGAGGGAAGCAATACGTATGACCGAATCCAGCTGCGGGCGAACGTTATTACCCGGTCGCGTTTCGCCATAACTGCGAAAGACGCGCTGGTTACCGTCAATAACAACCAGCGCCATCCCCGTGGCACCGCTGCCGTAAAAAATATGATCGGCATAACGATCGACAATATCGGAGGCGAACTCCGGTTCAGTGATCGGCTGCGCCGCATGGACGGAGGTCAATGACGCCGCACACAGCACGGCAGAAAAAAGCAGACTACGTTTCAACGGTAGTGTCCATAAATTGAATGAAGGTAACTGAGCGTATTTATACTACTTATTGATGGATTGCAAAGGGCGAATTAGTGCAATAATAGTGTTAAAAACGTAACGGCGCATAAACACGATCCTTTTCTTGCTCACCAATGCCTGCATTTGTGATCCTGCGCGTGTTAATCCGCTTATGTAAACAATCTTTGGTTTGTGAAATCCGTCGAAACAATTCTTATGGTCAGGTTGGCGAACTAAGCGCTTTGCTATGGGTCACAATGGTCGGTTTCATTTGGCTGACGCTTTGTAGCGGCCATGCGGTTAATACACAGCAGTTGTTAAAACGATAAGAAGTTAGCAGGAGTGCATATGTTTAAGTCTTTTTTCCCAAAGCCGGGAACGTTTTTTCTCTCGGCCTTTGTTTGGGCAGTGATTGCCGTTATCTTCTGGCAAGCCGGTGGGAGTGACTGGGTGGCGCGTATCACCGGGGCTTCCGGGCAGCTCCCGATTAGCGCCGCACGTTTCTGGTCGTTAGATTTCCTGATTTTTTACGCTTACTACATTGTTTGCGTAGGGCTTTTTGCATTGTTCTGGTTTATCTACAGCCCACATCGTTGGCAATACTGGTCAATACTCGGTACTGCACTGATCATCTTCGTCACCTGGTTTTTGGTGGAAGTCGGGGTTGCCGTCAACGCCTGGTATGCGCCGTTCTATGACCTGATCCAAACCGCGCTAAGTTCGCCGCATAAAGTCACTATCGAACAATTTTACCGCGAAGTGGGCGTCTTTTTGGGGATTGCGCTGATCGCGGTGGTGATCAGTGTGCTGAACAACTTCTTTGTCAGTCACTACGTATTCCGCTGGCGTACGGCGATGAACGAATATTACATGGCGAACTGGCAACAACTGCGTCATATCGAAGGTGCTGCCCAACGTGTACAGGAAGACACCATGCGTTTTGCTTCAACGCTGGAGAATATGGGCGTCAGTTTTATCAATGCTATCATGACGTTGATCGCCTTCCTGCCGGTGCTGGTAACGCTCTCCGCGCATGTGCCGGAACTGCCGATTGTCGGGCACATTCCGTATGGTCTGGTGATTGCCGCTATCATCTGGTCGCTGATGGGGACCGGATTGCTGGCAGCGGTAGGGATCAAACTGCCGGGGCTGGAGTTTAAAAACCAGCGTGTAGAGGCTGCCTACCGTAAAGAGCTGGTTTATGGTGAAGACGATGCCACGCGCGCGACGCCGCCTACGGTACGCGAGCTGTTTAGCGCCGTGCGGAAAAACTATTTCCGCCTCTATTTTCACTATATGTATTTCAACATCGCCCGTATTCTCTATTTACAGGTCGATAACGTTTTCGGTTTGTTCTTGCTGTTTCCGTCAATTGTTGCCGGTACGATTACGCTCGGCCTGATGACGCAGATCACCAACGTTTTTGGTCAGGTTCGCGGTGCTTTCCAGTACCTGATTAATTCATGGACCACACTGGTTGAGTTGATGTCTATCTACAAACGTCTGCGCAGCTTTGAACATGAGCTGGATGGTGACAAAATTCAGGAAGTAACCCATACCTTGAGCTAAAAAGGAGAAGTAATGTCACGCGTCAATCATCTATCTTCGCTGTCATTGTTGGCGGTTCTGGTTTTAGCGGGGTGTAGTAGTCAGGCTCCGCAACCGTTGAAAAAGGGCGAAAAAGCGATAGATGTGGCGAGCGTCGTGCGGCAGAAGATGCCCGCGAGCGTGAAAGACCGCGATGCCTGGGCGAAAGATCTCGCCACTACGTTTGAAAGTCAGGGGCTGGCACCGACGCTGGAAAACGTCTGCTCGGTGCTGGCGGTGGCGCAGCAGGAGTCAAATTATCAGGCAGATCCGGCCATTCCGGGCTTAAGCAAGATTGCCTGGCAAGAGATTGACCGTCGTGCTGAACAGATGCACATTCCTGCTTTTCTGGTTCATACCGCACTAAAAATCAAATCGCCAAACGGCAAAAGTTATAGTGAGCGGTTAGATTCGGTGCGTACAGAAAAGCAGTTAAGCGCGATTTTTGACGATCTGATCAGCATGGTGCCAATGGGGCAGACGCTGTTTGGTTCGCTTAATCCGGTGCGCACCGGTGGACCGATGCAGGTCAGCATTGCTTTTGCCGAACAGCATACCAAAGGGTATCCGTGGAAAATGGAGGGGACAGTCCGTCAGGAAGTCTTCAGTCGCCGCGGTGGATTGTGGTTCGGTACTTACCATTTATTGAATTATCCCGCCAGTTATAGCGCGCCGATATACCGTTTTGCCGATTTTAACGCTGGTTGGTACGCCAGCCGGAATGCCGCGTTTCAGAACGCGGTCAGTAAGGCGAGCGGCGTGAAGCTGGCGCTGGACGGTGATTTAATTCGTTACGACAGTAAAGAACCCGGGAAAACAGAACTGGCAACGCGCAAACTGGCGGGCAAACTGGGGATGAGCGACAGCGAAATTCGCCGTCAGTTAGAGAAAGGGGATAGCTTCTCTTTTGAGGAGACGGCGCTGTACAAGAAAGTTTATCAACTTGCCGAAGCGAAAACGGGTAAATCACTACCCCGCGAAATGTTGCCTGGCATTCAACTGGAAAGCCCAAAAATCACCCGCAACCTGACCACGGCCTGGTTTGCGAAACGCGTAGACGAACGGCGGGCGCGTTGTATGAAGCAGTGATCAAGGGGAACGCCAGCCAGATAAGGCGTTTTAGGCCGCATCAGGCAAGGTAAAACTTACTGGCGGCGATGTCGCCAGTGCAGCCATAGCGCCACCACTGCAAAAATGAGGCAGCCAGCTAAAAACGGGATCAGCCCGAAAAGGGTGCCGACACCGAAACCAATTTCCACCCGTGGGCGGCCTGTTTCCTGGACCTGCATTAAACGCTCATAGACGCCGGGCGCATGCACTAACAGGTTCAGCAATTGCGCCCCAGTCCAAAAGCAAAACAGCACAAACAACGCATAGGCAATATTGCCAGGCGTTGAAGATCCATTGCGATATTTTCCGCTAAACAGCGATTTTGACAGGGTGAAATCAGCCATAAAAACCTCCGGAAGTCATCTGCTTCTCTTCTGGTGTGATACCAGCGGCTTATGGCAAGTCTGACAGGTCATTTAGATTGTCAATATCAGAATCATGATAAATTGATGTTGGGAATATTCCCGAAGCGTGAATCTTCGTCTCGAGTCACAAAATGGCAGTAAGCGTACAGCCTGAACCGTCTGGTCAGAATCTGACGAATTAGACAAAGTGGTGTCCAC
>NZ_PTRE01000242.1 GCF_002965065.1 Escherichia sp. MOD1-EC7003 | reverse complement strand
GCTGGCCGAAAATGAAGGAGTGAAGTTCTGGCTCAATGTGCTGACTGAACTGAAAAACCGCGGTCTAAACGATATCCTTATCGCCCGTGTAGATGGCCAGAAAGGCTTCCCAGACGCCATCAACACGGTATATCCCGAGGCCCGCATCCAGTTATGCATGGTACATATGGTGCGCAACAGCCAACGGTTCATATCGTGGAAAGACGACATTGTTGGCCGTTTTACTATCTTATATCACTGATGGTTCATCATCGGAGTGGCTGAGCACGAGCACGAAGGGCTGAGCACAAATCACTGTCCTCTTTCGAAAACCAGTTCTGCGGCTTTTCAAAGATGCCATCATCTCGCTTCACCCGCAGGTACTGGAGTTCCTCTGGTGGTACAACCATTTGTAACCATTTGCAATCGCGCTTAAGATCCAGACCTGGGCCACCGTTGTCATAGAGTGTGGCCTTCAAGAATTCTAAGTCGCCGGGGTTCATGATGTTCCATTTACAATGCAATAGCGGACGGACAGTGTAAACTTTTAAAATCGTTCGCTGAGCAGCTTTATCAAGCCATGGATTATTTGACTCGCCGGTCAATAAGCTGACCATGCGAGTGAAATACGGCTGATTTCTGCGGGCTAATTCGGTTGCGTTTTCAGCGCCCCACTGTGGTAGCGTACCGTTCATCTTCGCAATGTAGAAACCTTTGCCGATTTGTCCCGTTGGAGGAAGGAAGCACTCCTGAACTCCGACGGAGAGAATATTCTGGGCTGACTTCTCACTCGTCCCATGATAACCGATGAAATACATATTTAATCTCAAATTATTAAGTTATATTAGAAGTTTATGCTAATACTCAGGAGATATATCCTGAAAGCGCTCAATATTAATAAAGTGTTATCACAAGCTACTGCCCACACCAAGATCGTTGGCCGTTTTGGTAGGTGGACGACTTCTTGGACTCTCAATATATGAGCAACATTCACTCCTTCTCTCCTGAGTTTTAGTTGAAATGTGCCGTGAGAATATCAGTGAACAATGCCGACAATACCATTTTTCGGTAGTGCATCCAATTAGTAGAACATGTGTTTTTCAATGAAGGCCCCGATAACCTTTTCATGCAGCTCAATTGAACGTGAGAAGCAGATTGTTTTTCGGGCCAGACGCCTGATGCGGGTTCTCAGCGTCAGGTTGTTACGTTCAATACGCTGAGTGAATATTTTGCCCGTCAGATGCTTCTCCTTCGGCACTTCTCTGGCATAACTGCCCCAGTCATCGCTGGTTATCATGCCGATATTAAACGGCGCGAGCAGCGCCAGAAGTTCGCGGCAGGTTTCATCCGTGCGTGGGCCAAACGTATAAGCCAGAACACCGCCTGTTCTGGTGTTGTATGCGTACCAGAGCCAGTGCTGCCGGGCTTTACTGCCGACAAAGCTCCATTGCTCATCAAGTTCGCAGATAAGGGCCACATCTGCATGAGCGACCGGAGAGGATGTTATTCGCTTTGGCGCGAGCTTTTTAATGTCCGAATGACGGTGTTAATACCGATTTTGAGCGTCCTTGCGGTATCCCGGACACCGGCTCCGTTGAATGCCATTTTGGTAATTTGTTCTTTTACGCCGGGCTTGCGGGCCTCACAGGTGTAGGTGAGCAGAAACACGCGATGGCAGTCACGACAGCGAAACCGGTCACGGCCTTTAGGGTTCTGACCATGGCGGTAGACCTGAGCAGACTGACAACGGGGACAATGAACAGTAACGCTGGCCATAAGAAAACCTCAAAAGCGGCATTATACATCAATTCAACTAATTAGAGGCATTACCCATTTTTCTATATATTGCTTATGGCATTTTTCCGCAAACTTTTTAATATTGAGCAAAACTCTCTGTCTGCCATCTCATTTACAAATAATTTTCCATCTTTGTCAAGTGAATAATAATGCTCGTAACTGTTTGAAAAATCAATTGGCCAAAAACGATTATTCTTTTCATCAAATAAGATATTTCCCATATGTAAGTCTCCATGAATAATTTTACTCTCTCCCATGTCAATGATCATATCAAGAAACATCTTGTCGGCATTTTCAGGAAACTGACTCATTCTCGTTAATGGTACACCAGGAACCTCCAGCATACGTAAACAGGTACGTCCTTTTTCAGTAAATAATTCAGCACTGCCTTCACCATAATATGAGTTAAATAAATGACATTCTTTTTGCGCATCACTTGAATTAGCTTTATTATAACGTTTGATAACATATCCAGGATTATCTGGATCCTTAAATACTTCACCTGCAAGCCCCCTACCGATGCAGGGGGAGGGGGTTATATCAAAATTTAAAGTCAGTTTTGGTCTCGGTAATGGTTGTTTTATTTTTATAGTTCTGTTTGTTTTTTGCACACACATTTGTTGTGCTGAGGTGGAGTGGGCCTCATTCTGAGGCAGTGAAACACTATTAGATGAGCTAATGGGTAACATATAAAACTCCATTTTAATTGATATTAAGTGATTTATTAGTCAGTTTTTATATTCATCTTTTCTTGGAAAGCTTGTTATCTACCTGTATAAGCAAGGACGGTAGGACTGCTATCATTCTACTGTACAGATGTCAACGCCAATGTTACTTATCTTTTAGTGTATTTGCCCCTATATTTCCAGACACCAGTTATCACTTAACCCATTACTGCCCCCCGCAGATATTCCTTCGGCGAACGATAACCCAGCGTACTATGCGGATGCCATTCCTTATAGTGCACGAACGCCTCCAAAAGTTTTTTTGCTTCCGTTAAATTACCTCTAAACATAAACCATGTCAGACAAAAAAATGTGCAAAACGTACCCTTTGCATTTTATATTGAAGTACACAATAAAATGATTACAAAGATTTAAAAATATTTTTAATGAAAAACGTTTTGTGCTTATCTCACATCTTACATTGTCTGTTCTTTTTGGGCAGAAAAATCCGCTAAGACTGCAATAATCTTTTTCACAATACATTAATAATGATTATTAATCAAACCATATTACAGTCAATATACACCGTAACAAACAGTGCTCAACATTTATTACAATCGCTGACATCACCACAATCCCTGTGGCGATAGCGTCCTGAACGTTCGTCAGGATTAATTTGAGTTCTTCATATCATTCGTTATAATTTTGCTCAGCCACTGAACTTCTGAAGGTGACATTTTTAGTAATGGCGGCCGTTCTCCGGCACCTGGTGGTCTCATATCATAAGTGCAGGAGCGTCGGCTTAGTACTGTAAATCCATCCACATCGCACGTGCCTGAAATCAGAGTGCAATTTTGAGGTGCGGCTTTATCAACTATAGGTGCGGATATTTCTGGTTTAGGTGTATAACCTCTTGAAAATAGACTTCCTATTGACAACGGCATCACTTAACTCCTAGTATATATTATATACAGCACACGCTGTTATCAGGTGTGCCAGATAAGTCCGAATTGGATTTTAACAACCAGTAGAGTAATGCTGTCAATCATAGATATAGTGAAAATATACCTCAGCAAACAACGCGCCGGGAACCTTCACCCAATACGGGCGGGGAGGAAAGGTGGAAAGCCCGAAGGGCTTTAAAAAAATCATTCCGGAGCTGCAGCCAGTTTGGACGAATAAGCAACCAGTAGATGCACATACTCTGCCTCACCATCCATTTCAAGAATTTCGCATTCAAGTTTTACAGCGGCAGAACAAAATGTCCGAAAAAATGCGTGCGCGACGCGGACGCCCGCCAAAAGATGAAGTCCGCCTGGTTCCACTGACAGATATAAGCTATGTCAGGCAGATGGAAAGCTGGATGATCACCACCCGGCCCCGTCGTCGTGAACCATTACCATGCGCAACTGGCTGAAACAGGCTGTCAGACGGGCCGAAGCTGACGGGGTACACTTTTCGATTCC
The DNA here is from genome assembly GCF_002965065.1 of Escherichia sp. MOD1-EC7003. GTDB lineage: Bacteria > Pseudomonadota > Gammaproteobacteria > Enterobacterales > Enterobacteriaceae > Escherichia. Next base: position 2,360 of record NZ_PTRE01000242.1, on the reverse strand, counting down.
GGTGACACCACACACCTTCCGGCACCGCTATATCATGCACATGCTCTATCACCGCCAGCCCCGGAAAGTCATCCAGTCACTGGCTGGTCACAGGGATCCGCGTTCGATGGAGGTTTATACCAGAGTGTTTGCGCTGGATATGGCTGCCACGCTGGCAGTGCTTTTCACAGGTGATGGGCGGGATGCTGCGGAGATCCTGCGTACACTGCCTCCCCTGAGGTGATGGCATACGCGCTTCCTTATATAAGCTGTGGTCAGCAGAACAGACATAACATAAGCTGGAGCATGTATATAAGCTGTAGTGAGTAAGTCATGTTTTATGAAGGGAGCAATGCCTCAGTATCAGGTTACGGGATCACTTACGTAAGGGACAGGCAGTGGCAGCTCAGCTACAGACTGCACTGCAGGAAACAGAATATAAACCGCAGTGAGCAGACCACTCACTGCACTGGTTAATATAAGCTGTAGTCAGTAAAGGAGCGCTCTTCACTGACTACAGTTTATGTTCAGCGGGATTTGAAGAGTTTTTCCAGGTCATCCAGCGTGATGCCCAGTTTCTCAAGCAGGGCAAGCTTCTCCGCCATCTCCGGACTGACTTTTTCCGCAGGTGAAGGTTGCAACGGATTTTCCTTACTCTCATCATTCGGCGCTTTTAACCGGGGACGCCGGTAGTGAATACAGAAGAGTTTTGTCCGCCCCCGCTGGATCTCCGTGTAATCAAGATATCCAATCTCGCGCAACTGCTCCATTGCTCGTCTGACCGTCTGGTTCTGGGAAAATACAGGAGACTTCAGATTGAGGCGTGCACACAGCCGCGCCAGCGATATCGGTGCCGGATCCCGGGGCAGGCTCTCTATAAAGGTGTAGAGTGCCTAGGCGGACTCCCGTCGCTTCAGGGCATTAATCGCCTTAAGTTGGAGAAGGACTTTTCTGTCAAACTGGTACAGTTCAAACAGGCGGGGATCGGCCTGTAACTGCACAATATCCCGCTCAGTATCGTAGTAGGCTGACTGTACCAGATGGGTGATATATTCCCGGGTGTGCTAAAACGAAATCACGGTACCGGCAATGCGCTTCAGGGAAGGGCTGATGCGCTCACGCAGCCTGCGGGATGACTGGCTTGAAGGTATACCACACAGTTTTGCAAACTCGACAAAAGGCTGTTCAACTTTGTCACCAATTACGTTATGGCGGGTAAAGGAATGAATGATCCCCACCCAGGTCTTGAAATCGTTATCCATATCCAGGCGGGGGCCGGTGATCTCAACCTTATCGAATCCCTCTGCACGGGCCAGGGAAAGACGTGTCAGCTCTTCCGTGGCATCAGTACGTGACAGTGTATTTTTTTGCTGTTCTTCAGTGATTTAAGGGTCGGTACAAAGACGCCCAGACGCATCAGCGCCACAGGTTGTACGGTGTTATTATTGTTTGCTGTCAGTGTCACCAGCTCACCGGACGACTTATCCACCTCGCAGAACAGTTTTTTGATGTCTGAATTTTCGTTTTCCAGAAAGCCTCCAGCCTGTATTTAACAGCTGAGCCTGGTGTACTGACCGTAATTTATGTCATTAACTTACTTCAGTATATGCATTACTGAATACAGCTTATCATTAGCATGTTACAGTTTATCAGAAATATACCACAGCTTATGTGATCGTGGTCCCGGAGCATGAGTGACAAGGTTTGCAGCGATATGGGGATCTTTAATGGTTCCTTTGTTGATCATTCATGGATCTGTTTACTGGATCGGGCCTCTGGATATGTGGATAAATCTTCCCGAAGGACAGCGCACACAACCGTTTTATGAAAGGGCTTCAGGGCGTACCTGCTCACTGTAACTACAGATACATTGCGCTTCCTCGCCGGTTCGCGGGTTTCGCCCGGTCACCGGTCTGCGGCGAGCACCGACAACATACAGACAGAAGTCGCCTGATATACCGATAATGTATATATACCCCTCCTATACTGCGTACTCTCTGAGGATGTGCAATGTGATTTATGCAGTGGCGTTCGTCAGGAATGTGTAGTGGATCATAAAATCAGGACACCGGAATAACCTGTTTCCATTTTTCTTCATACGGCAAGGCGATAAACCACCATTGTTTGTATGAGGTCGATAAACGTTGTAATAAGCATTTATCCACTGATTTATTCGCGTACTGCATGGCAATCACTAGACTGGCCCCCTGAATCTCCAGACAACCAGTATCACTTAAATAAGTGATAGTCTTAATACTAGTTTTTAGACTAGTCATTGGAGAACAGATGATTGATGTCTTAGGGCCGGAGAAACGCAGACGTAAGCGTGCAGCAAGAACCGTATTGACGGGGATGTGTTATTCAGTCGGCAGTGCTACGCG
>NZ_PTRE01000241.1 GCF_002965065.1 Escherichia sp. MOD1-EC7003 | reverse complement strand
TGCTTCAAAAAATCGAGATGTGTTTCCCCAAAATCCTCTATATCTTCCCAGCCTTCTGCACCAGAAATGACGGCACAAATAGTCAACAGTAGAATATCTGACAATTTATGTTCCACTTTCCAGGCTTGTCTGTAATCGGGGATAATAGAAATGTGTTCCATCAATTTTTTAAGTTCCATTTTGTTCTCCTTATTTATGTAAGGAGTATTTGATCATGTATAAGCAATAAAAAACAGCCTCAGGTAATAAGGAATATCTCAATTATTGAACATAAAATGCGAATTGTTTAGTACAAAAAAGCAGCGTTACGTGATCTTTCCCTGGATACCAGAGCCAGCATCCATTCATAAATACATTGTGAAATAAACACTCCAAAATCAAAATCTTTAATGACCCTATTATGAATAGCCATCATCATTACGGCCTTACAGAAAATAGTAACGCTTAATTCAACGGCCCATCACTCATTGCATTATATGGAAGTAAAAAAAATGAATCACATTCTTCTTTTTTACATCCCATGAAGATCTTTCCGGAATCATTATGCCACTGAGCAGTAGCACCAGCGTTTATTGAAAAATCCCATCTAACACCATCAACTACAAGCCAGCCATCTATATAACATGGCAACCAGTAATAGTCATTGACTATTACTGAATTATCAGGATACTTAGTGCTTAAATCGAAAATTTTTTTTACTTGAGACGGTGTTAAACTCCAGTCTTTACAACTTTCATATTCTGGCAAGTTTTTTGTTTTATCATCATCTGTACCTGTATAAATGGATTTACTAACACCTCCAATAGAAATATCTGCCGAAAATGCCATCTTACAAAAAAATGTCGCACTAACTATTACCGTACAAGCCATCGCCCTCACCAGCGGTTTTATAACTAATTTTATCATGTCCATAGATATCCCCCTCAGATAATTCATATATATTCATCAAAATATCAACCAGTTTATTAACGGATTTTTTTTGAGCTGCCGTCACAGGATTCCACGATCCGCCTTTATTTCCATCAGACACATAAAGACAGACAACTTCTATGCCAATAGCATCTCCATTATATGGGTATCGTATCAGGGCAAGATTACGAAAGCCCGCTCCCCGCAAGGACTGACGCGAGGTAGTCTCTGTCCATGGCTGCTTTTCTCATCTTACGTCTTAACCCTGCCTTGAATACCTTATCATTCGTCAAAATATTAATAGCGATATGCCGTATCCCTGAAAATAATTCTGCTGCGTTTCCTCTTCTTATTTTGCAATCGTCTTCATTCATTACCACGTCCAGACGCCAGTGCAGCTTATTCTCCACGTGCCAATGATTT
>NZ_PTRE01000240.1 GCF_002965065.1 Escherichia sp. MOD1-EC7003 | reverse complement strand
CCTGTTTACCTCTTTCTCAGGGAGTTTAGTCTCCAGGATTCCCGGGGCGGTTCAGATGCCATTGTCAATAGGAAGTCTATTTTCAAGAAGTTCTGCAGTTAAACCAGAAATATCCGGACCTTTAGTTGATAGAGCCGCACCTAGAAATTGCGTTCTGCTCTCAAGCACGTGTAGTTTGGATGGAGTTACAGTAGTAAACATACGCTCCAGCTCTTATAATATGAGACCACCAGGCGCAGGAGATCGGCAGCCATTACTAACACTGTCACCTTCAGAAGCTCGGTGGTTGAGCCAAATTATAACGAATGACATAAAGAACTCAAATCAATCCTGACGAATGTTCAGGACGCTATCGCCACAGGGATTGTGGTGATGTCAGCGATTGTAATAAATGTTGAGTACTGTTTGTTACGGTGTGCATTGGCTGCAATATAGTTTGATTAATAACCATTATTAATGTATTTTCAGGTATGTATACACAACTCTTCTTCCTCTATCCTGCGCACTGATTGCCTGAATATACGATAATGAGAATTGCTTTTGGTTTTTATCGGCATCCATGCATCCTGATTTTTACAGGCTCAAAGTAACAGGTAACACGAGGCTGCCAGTTTTCAAGCTGAAAATGATACTCTTCAGGTATAAGGATGTAGAGAGCCTGCTTAATCTCATTGTTATGAATAAAAGAACTGTATTTCTTCCAGTATAACGTTGCCGTACCATCTGGTTACTGACCGGTATAGTTTGCAGTGAAATTATCATTGTCTGTCTATAATAACCACTGTTCATAATAAAAACACCTTTATATTTTCTGTAACTATATATCAACAATTTCTGGTGGCATGATGCAAATAAATTCAAAAGATAATTAATAAGATTATTTTTTATAATGATAAATGCATATGGTTCTACAGATGAATTTTATGGGGAGTGGCGTCTTAATGAGAAATGAAAAATGTTCTGATAAATATAACAGGACGAATAAAGAATAGAGTAAGGTATGCTTATCATAAAGAATGCATACCTCTTGCATTGATCCGCAATAAGTGATTCTCTTTCATTCAGAGAGGCTAGAAACATTGTTAGCATTAACTGAGAACAGGACTAATCACTGTCCGGTAAAAGTTACTATAACCAGATCGGAGTTCTTTGCTATCTGGATATTCTATAACTGGTTGAGTGAAAAGGATTGTTGCAGTCTTAGAGGATTTTTCTGCCCCAAAAGTTATGAAATAAACAAAAAATGTTTTCAAACGTTTTGGTTGTTTTTTTGTTAATTTTATTGTTTATTTCAATGTGAAACAAAAGTGATTTCGCGCATTTTTTGTCTAAAAGGTTTATGTTTAGGGGGGCTTTTTTGGGGGAGGGCGTAGTATTGCTGTAAAAAGCAACTGCTTTTTACAAAGAAATTTAATCAGTCCTTCTTATTCTTCTTTGGGTGGAAACACTCCACATACAACTGCAAGAAAAATTGAAGTTGCTAAAACAAGTATCGCTTTTCCTTCTGTTAAAGAAAGAATCATGGCTTTTCAGGAAGCTGTGCAGCAATGCTCAAACAGTCCAATAAATAATACTACATTAAAAGAATTATCGGTAGTCAAAGTAAGCTCATCTCTTAACCATTCCGGTGTATTAAATCATAGTTCTGTATTATCTGTTTCCTCTGAAACAACACCTCCTCAGAATAAAGAAGGGTTGATGGTCTTTCTTGGAAAAGATGGGGTGGGTGAACAGGCACTGAATATTCTTGGTCAACAAATACCCCGCACTTTGAAAGGTAAAGCACCGTATGATATTCTTTTTATGAGCCAGTCTGTTAAGGCTGATTATGAAAAAAAAGCACAACAATATGTTGTTGATAGTCTGAGTGACGCTGACTTAAAAAGTAAAAATGTGAATGTGGCTATCGGGGCGGCTGTAAAAACGACATATAAAAACAACATATAAAAACAACAGGTTGCTTACACCTGAAGAGTTCGATATTAATTCATACAAAAAAGTTTATATTCTTGGTTATGGTAGTGCTGGTGATAACCACATCACTTGTGGAAGTGAGTATCTTGGACATCGTGAAATCA
>NZ_PTRE01000239.1 GCF_002965065.1 Escherichia sp. MOD1-EC7003 | reverse complement strand
GATGGACATTATTTTTGTAGAGCCGGAGGAAACAGACCAGACGGTTTAAATGAGCCGGTTACCTTTGGCCAGCGATATTCTCCGGTGAGATTGATGTGTTCCCATCCGAGCGGCGAAACATGGGCCAAGAGATCGGGCGATAGCAGCTTTCCATCGCGTTTCTGGTTTGCAACGACCTCGCCGAGCTTCATGGTGTTCCAGAAGATGATGATGGCGGCGAGCAGATTCATGCCGGCGATGCGGTAATGCTGGCCTTCGGCGGAACGGTCGCGGATTTCACCGCGGCGGTGGAAGCTGATTGCCCGCTTCAGCGCATGATGAGCTTCGCCTTTGTTGAGCCCGATCTGGGCACGCCGTTGGAGTTCGGCATCCAGAATCCAGTCGATCATGAACAGGGTGCGCTCGACGCGACCGACTTCCCGCAGGGCTGTCGCGAGCTCGTTCTGCCGCGGATAGGAGGCGAGTTTCCGCAGAATCTGGCTTGGCGCGACGGTCCCGGCAGCAATGGTGGCGGCGATGCGCAGGATGTCGGGCCAATTGCGCTCGATCATGGCTTGGTTGACCTTTCCGCCGATCAACGCTCGCAGGTGCGCCGGGGCGGCCGACGGATTGAACGCGTAGAGCCGTTTGGATGGCAGGTCGCGGATGCGCGGAGCGAACCGGTAGCCGAGAATGGCACATGCGGCAAAGACGTGATCGGTGAAGCCGCCCGTGTCGGTGAACTGCTCGCGGATATGGCGTCCAGCATCGTTCATCAGCAGGCCATCGAGGATGTAAGGCGCTTCGCTTGCCGTTGCAGGAATCACCTGGGTTGCGAACGGCGCATATTGGTCGGAGACGTGGCTATAGGCTTTCAGGCCCGGGGTATTGCCATATTTCGCGTTGACCAGGTTCATGGCCTCACCTTGCTCTGTAGCGACGAAGAACTGTCCGTCGCTCGAAGCCGACGTGCCCATGCCCCAGAACCGGGCCATGGGTAACGCTGCCTGTGCCTCGACCACCATGGCCAGCGCCCGGTCATAGGCTTCGCCCTCGACATGCCACCGTCCAATGCGGATCAATTCCCAGAAGGTGTGGGTGTTTGTCGCATCCGCCATTTTGCGCAAGCCGAGGTTGATCCCTTCCGCCAAGATAACGTTCATTAGCCCGATCCGGTCAGCGCAGGGTGCTCCTGTGCGCAGATGGGTGAACGCTTCGGTGAAGCCGGTCGCCGCATCCACCTCCAGCAGGAGATCGGTGATGCGCGTGGGCGGGATCTGCTTGTAGAGATCGAGCACCAGATCTTCGGCGCCTGTCGGCGCGGCGGCTTCGAGTTTCTCGATATGCAGAACGCCGTTTTCAATCGACCCGCCCGGGATCGTGCCTGCGCGAGCGGCACGGCCAAGCTCGCGCAACCGCATGTCGAGGCGAGCTTGCCGGTCTGCCAGCCATTCCTCCGGCCGCAATGGCACAGCGAGACGACCGCCTTCCGCGATGGATTGTGCCGGAACGAGTGCGTGTTTCAGATCGCCATAGCGCCGGGACCTAGTAAGCCAGACATCTCCGGAGCGGAACGCATCGCGCAGATGGAACAGCACCGCGATCTCCCATAGGCGAGCGTCGCCAGCCCTCTGGGCCCGAAGGTGGCGATGCCATTTCGAGCTGGGCCGCAAGAAGCTGGTCATCGCGGCATCGTTCAAACCGGTACGAAGGGCCGTCACCGCTTCCAGAAGCGGCAGTGCAACGGGCGCAGCTCGCAGATCGAGCAGGCGCAACATGCGTGGAGCGTATCGGCGGAAGCGGTGATAACCGTCGAGCACATGATTGAGCGGATCGTCGGCCATGGTGGCGGTCAGCCTGGTTGCCATTGCAACAAGGGTTTTTAAGCCGTCCCACCCTGACCCACTCGCGATGACATCGCCCAGCGGCTGGCCATCATCCTGTGCATCGACCAGGGCGCCCCCGATCTCGGCGAAGGATTTCAGGGTGTCACGCACCACCCCCGCTTCGTCTGCGACCTTTGCATGGCAAATACGCTCCGAAGCACGGTAGAGACGGCCGACGATCCGGTCGTGGGTTTCGACCACTGCGTCGGCCAACATCGCCTGCCATTCCGAGACGCAAACAGCCAAGATCGCAAGCCGCCTGTCCTCCGGGAGATCGCGCATGCCGTCGGCATAATACCGTTCACCCTGCCTGCGCAGACGAGTCACCCGATGGGCAGGAACGCCGGCAAGCAGATCCTCGGGGAGATCGATGCGTTGCAGATATTCGAGCCGGTCGAGCAGCCGGTTGGCCGACGAAGAGTTCGAGCCAGGCTCGAACTGGCGCAGCCACACAAAACGGGTCACCCGATCATCAGCCGTCTCCTCGAGCAATGCCAGCAACTGTTCTCGGATCGACATAGGCAGCCGACTGGCGATCCTCGTCTCGATGCGTCGCTCGGCATCGACGAGAGCCGCGGCACAAAGCCGCTCGATCGTGGATGTCGCGGGAAGGACAGTGCGGGTGCGTCGGCACTCGGCTACGAAGCGACGGGCGATATCCTCGTTCGACACCGCCATCTCGGCTTCTCGGAACAACCATTCCTTCAGCTCGCTCGCACCACGTCCGGAGAAGGTGCGGAAGCCGTAGAGCCCCCGTAACTCGGCAAGATGCTCGTGCCGTGTTTCCTCGCGGGCAGCATAGTCTACGAGATCGTCGGCACCCAGGCCAAGCTGCGCTCCGATAAATTCGATGACCTCTGCAGGGATCAGTTCGCCTGGAGCCAGCACCCGGCCGGGATAGCGCAGGACACACAATTGCAGGGCGAAGCCGAACCTGTTGTGAGCGCGCCGACGCAGCCTGATATGCCCAAGGTCTTCATCACTCAGCGTATAGTGCTTGAGCAAATCCGTCTGTGAAGTCGGCAAGCGCAACAGCGCGTCTTTCTGCCGATCGGTTAGAGTGACGCGACGCGGCATACATGTTCCTTTTTCAAAATCTGATAGCGTTCAAGACGCTTTGTTTATGAAGCTGGTTGAGATACATTTCCAGAGGTCAATGCAATCGTGGCCGAAGCGCCGCCTCAAACCAACGTTTGTGATACATGCTGATCGGATATGCCCGCGTCTCCAAAGCCGATGGCTCGCAGTCTCTCGACCTGCAGCACGACGCCTTGCGCGCCGCAGGTGTCGAACGGGACAATATCTATGATGATCTTGCTTCCGGCGGTCGTGATGATCGCCCTGGCTTGACTGCCTGCCTCAAGTCATTGCGTGACGGCGATGTGCTGGTGGTCTGGAAGCTCGATCGCCTCGGACGATCGCTTGCCCATCTGGTCAACACGGTGAAGGAGCTGTCAGACCGCAAGATCGGCCTGCGGGTTCTGACTGGAAAGGGCGCTCAGATCGACACCACGACTGCGTCCGGTCGCATGGTGTTCGGAATCTTCGCCACCTTGGCCGAGTTCGAGCGGGATCTGATCCGAGAGCGCACCATGGCGGGTCTCGCCTCCGCGAGAGCGCGCGGTCGCAAGGGCGGACGAAAATTCGCGCTCACCAAAGCTCAGGTGCGTCTCGCGCAAGCCGCCATGGCCCAGCGCGATACTTCAGTTTCCGATCTCTGCAAGGAACTCGGCATCGAGCGCGTCACTCTCTACCGATATGTCGGTCCCAAAGGCGAGCTCAGAGACCATGGAAAGCATGTTCTCGGACTTACGTAGTGGACTTGCCTCGGTTTCGTTCCGGTCTTTTTGAGAGCATTATTTGTTATCAAGGAGACCATATATGTCATTAAAGCATAGTGATGAATTTAAGCGTGATGCAGTTCGCATAGCACTCACTAGTGGCTTAACACGCCGTCAAGTTGCGTCAGATTTAAGTATTGGGCTTTCCACGCTTGGGAAATGGATCGCATCAATTTCCGATGAAACTAAAATTCCTACCCAAGACACTGATCTTCTGCGTGAGAATGAACGTTTACGCAAAGAGAACCGTATCCTTCGGGAGGAGAGGGAGATATTAAAAAAGGCAGCAATATTTTTCGCAGTACAAAAGCTGTGAGATTTCAGTTTATTACGGATTACCGTGGCTCTCTCTCACGTTCACGCATATGTCGTTTGATGGGCGTAACAGATCGTGGTTTACGTGCATGGAAACGCCGTCCTCCATCACTGCGCCAGCGTCGTGATCTTATACTTCTAGCGCATATACGTGAGCAGCATCGGTTGTGTTTGGGGAGCTATGGTAGGCCGCGTATGACAGAAGAGTTGAAAGCGCTGGGCCTGCAGGTTGGGCAGCGTCGGGTTGGACGTTTGATGCGCCAGAATAACATTACAGTTGTTCGAACGCGTAAATTCAAACGGACAACGGATAGTCATCATACCTTCAACATTGCACCGAACCTATTAAAACAAGACTTTAGCGCAAGCGCACCCAACCAGAAATGGGCAGGCGATATCACTTATGTTTGGACCAGAGAAGGATGGGTCTATCTTGCTGTTATCCTTGACCTGTATTCCCGTCGCGTGATTGGCTGGGCAACAGGTGATCGATTAAAGCAGGATCTTGCATTAAGGGCACTGAATATGGCGTTGGCTTTACGCAAACCACCACCGGGTTGTATTCAACACACAGACCGTGGGAGCCAATATTGCGCTCATGAATATCAAAAGCTACTGCTCAAACATCAATTGCTGCCGTCCATGAGCGGGAAAGGCAATTGTTTTGATAACTCCGCAGTAGAAAGCTTCTTTAAATCATTAAAGGCTGAGTTGATTTGGCGCAGACACTGGCAAACAAGGCGAGATATTGAGATTGCAATCTTCGAATATATAAATGGCTTTTATAATCCACGCCGAAGACATTCAACACTCGGCTGGAAATCGCCGGTGGCATTTGAGAAAAAAGCCGCTTAAAATGAGAGATAGACCGGAACACAACCGGTGCAAGTCCATAGCAACTCGTTTCTTTTCGCAGGTTGAGCCACCTCCGCGCTTCATCAGAAAACTGAAGGAACCTCCATTGAATCGAACTAATATTTTTTTTGGTGAATCGCATTCTGACTGGTTGCCTGTCAGAGGCGGAGAATCTGGTGATTTTGTTTTTCGACGTGGTGACGGGCATGCCTTCGCGAAAATCGCACCTGCTTCCCGCCGCGGTGAGCTCGCTGGAGAGCGTGACCGCCTCATTTGGCTCAAAGGTCGAGGTGTGGCTTGCCCCGAGGTGATCAACTGGCAGGAGGAACAGGAGGGTGCATGCTTGGTGATAACGGCAATTCCGGGAGTACCGGCGGCTGATCTGTCTGGAGCGGATTTGCTCAAAGCGTGGCCGTCAATGGGGCAGCAACTTGGCGCTGTTCACAGCCTATCGGTTGATCAATGTCCGTTTGAGCGCAGGCTGTCGCGAATGTTCGGACGCGCCGTTGATGTGGTGTCCCGCAATGCCGTCAATCCCGACTTCTTACCGGACGAGGACAAGAGTACGCCGCAGCTCGATCTTTTGGCTCGTGTCGAACGAGAGCTACCGGTGCGGCTCGACCAAGAGCGCACCGATATGGTTGTTTGCCATGGTGATCCCTGCATGCCGAACTTCATGGTGGACCCTAAAACTCTTCAATGCACGGGTCTGATCGACCTTGGGCGGCTCGGAACAGCAGATCGCTATGCCGATTTGGCACTCATGATTGCTAACGCCGAAGAGAACTGGGCAGCGCCAGATGAAGCAGAGCGCGCCTTCGCTGTCCTATTCAATGTATTGGGGATCGAAGCCCCCGACCGCGAACGCCTTGCCTTCTATCTGCGATTGGACCCTCTGACTTGGGGTTGATGTTCATGCCGCCTGTTTTTCCTGCTCATTGGCACGTTTCGCAACCTGTTCTCATTGCGGACACCTTTTCCAGCCTCGTTTGGAAAGTTTCATTGCCAGACGGGACTCCTGCAATCGTCAAGGGATTGAAACCTATAGAAGACATTGCTGATGAACTGCGCGGGGCCGACTATCTGGTATGGCGCAATGGGAGGGGAGCAGTCCGGTTGCTCGGTCGTGAGAACAATCTGATGTTGCTCGAATATGCCGGGGAGCGAATGCTCTCTCACATCGTTGCCGAGCACGGCGACTACCAGGCGACCGAAATTGCAGCGGAACTAATGGCGAAGCTGTATGCCGCATCTGAGGAACCCCTGCCTTCTGCCCTTCTCCCGATCCGGGATCGCTTTGCAGCTTTGTTTCAGCGGGCGCGCGATGATCAAAACGCAGGTTGTCAAACTGACTACGTCCACGCGGCGATTATAGCCGATCAAATGATGAGCAATGCCTCGGAACTGCGTGGGCTACATGGCGATCTGCATCATGAAAACATCATGTTCTCCAGTCGCGGCTGGCTGGTGATAGATCCCGTCGGTCTGGTCGGTGAAGTGGGCTTTGGCGCCGCCAATATGTTCTACGATCCGGCTGACAGAGACGACCTTTGTCTCGATCCTAGACGCATTGCACAGATGGCGGACGCATTCTCTCGTGCGCTGGACGTCGATCCGCGTCGCCTGCTCGACCAGGCGTACGCTTATGGGTGCCTTTCCGCAGCTTGGAACGCGGATGGAGAAGAGGAGCAACGCGATCTAGCTATCGCGGCCGCGATCAAGCAGGTGCGACAGACGTCATACTAGATATCAAGCGACTTCTCCTATCCCCTGGGAACACATCAATCTTACCGGAGAATATCGTTGGCCAAAGCCTTAGCGTAGGATTTCGCCCTCTCCCGCAAACGACCCCTATAATCCAGTTCTGTGATGTGTTTCACTTTTCCATTGACAGTTACAGTGTTTATTCCATTTCCTGTGATCATCATCTTATGCCTTTTTTATCTTCATTTGGGACCGTGCTTTTCTTCGGAGTATCATTATTCGTTAACTGCTGTTTATCAATAAAATTCCTGATGTTATCAAGTGCTTCCTTTGTTTTTAGAATGCGCTTGATATCCATTTCATCCCGCCCGGTCATTCTTTTTCCGGACAAAAGACGCTCAAGAAGCTCCTGTTTCGCATCAGGAGAATCTTTGGCGAGATCCATCAGGTTAAGCAAATCTTCACGATCGAGAGGAAAGAAGTATTTTACAAAATACTTGAAAAGCGAAAGAAAGTAGTATGCTGTCCATGCAATACAGAAACCGATTCTGAGAAACTCATTGTCAACTATACAGAAATACAGGTATATAATCAGGAGAATAGGTAAAATCCATAATACTATAGCTAAAAAAATATATACGGGGATCAGGCGTCTGTATACCCGTTCATGTTTATTTAGGATGAATAAAATCTTCTCCGCTTCTGAATCACACATAACATTCTCTTCCCATTTTTTCTGATACGTAATGTCCACCTGTTATCAGGAGTGTTTATTGCCCAGAAATATTCTCCTGCTGTGCCTGCATCCTGAGCCACTTTTGTTCTAATGTCGCCAGTCTGCGACCGGCACTCTGTGCTTCAGAGTCTGAGACCTGCCCTTTGGGGTGACCATCCAGGCCATAACGTGGGACGCCGGCGACAGCTGTCCGCTGCAGATATACGCGGCGGGATGTGATGCAGGACACTGCACAGAGCCATTCGTCCATGGTCAGTTCTGTCTCCGGGTGTTCTGCCAGAAATGCCGAAATATCATTGTTTATGCCAATTTTCAGGGGAATAAATCCACCACCTTCAGCACGAAGATGAGGAAACAGGGCCTTTATTTTTTCCACGCACTCGTGAGTATACTCACGGGTCCAGTGGGAGGGACGTGGAAAACGGTGTCTTTTCTTTTTCTTCTTCCTGGCTGGCGCTTCGGGGATATGTGTTTCGACGGCAGATGAATTTATTCCGGCGGGGGCTGATTCTGCCGTCTGTTCAGTAAATACAGGTGCGATAATATCTGTTTTTTCGGATAAGGACGGTGGCGAAAAAGTACGACGTTTTTTCACCACAATGACGGGAGTTTTCCTTTCTTCCTGATATTTTCCCATAAATACCTCGGCTATGTTGTTCTACTTCCTTATAATATCATAGTTCAAAATTTAATAAACTTTCTGTTATGTAATATCCCTTGATAATTTACGAAGATGACTCTGTACCCTGCTATGTGAATCAGGAACGTTTATAGCAGGATACAACGGATTGTTACTTACACAGTAAGATTTACTAAGGTTTGTTTTCTTCTTTTCTTATATTTATCTGGTAATCCTTATCAACAATGCCTGCTCTACTGTTTGCATTAATCATTGCTGGTCTGATCCATATTAGTTTGTTATTTTTCCTGCGAATATGTCCTCTGCGTAAGTGCATCCTTTTCGTCCCACCGGATTTTCCTGTTCCAGTATGATTACTTTGCACCTTAGTTTCAGACAGTTGCAATACTTTATAAGTATATGAAGGGCGCTTGTTTTTTTCAGGTGGCTGAACTTTACGACCATTTATGAATTTTCTTTCTGGTTTAGTGCTAAGTGTGACAGGACACACATTTTCGCAATTTAACACGCTACATGCCTGTATGAAAGCCTGTAGTTCATCGCGAGTATCCATAATAATTTGCGCATATAATCTTTCAATACTTCCCACCTGCTTTATCAAATCATCTTTAAATTCCATGCTTGTTATAAAAGGCTCTGCTTTGAAGTGTGCTGCATTATATTTGGCTACTCCATTCTCTTTTAATGTGTCGATTACAAGCCTGGATGCAGGCAATGTCCTGTCAGGTTCGTATTTAGTGAGTTTGTTGTTATATGGGAAAAACATTCCACCGACACCAAGAATCCATATTTTTAAATCATCAGACCATGAAACAGGAAGGATAAACACTCCGCCATCAATATAAGTGTTAAGGATTGAATTACATCCCGGGATGGGTTCAAAACTCTGTCTGGCCTCCCAGCACAGGGCAATTCTTCTGGATGATGGTGATATATTAAAATCACCTATTTGGGTTTCTACATTGTCTTTGAACCATGGTATTTCAAATGTTACAACTGGATATGGTAATCGTGCCAAATCGAAATGCGTCTGGCGGTATTCTTCTGGTTCAATGTAACCGGCTCATTTAAACCGTCTGGTCTGTTTCCTCCGGCTCTACAAAAATAATGTCCA
>NZ_PTRE01000023.1 GCF_002965065.1 Escherichia sp. MOD1-EC7003 | reverse complement strand
ATTTGATTATGGACCCGAAACGCATGATTGAAGCCTGCGATTAAAACCCCATCGGCGTGGGGCCGACTTGCGGCGTGACCTACACCGGTAACTATGAGTTCCCGCAGCCGCTGCACGATGCGCTGGATAAATTCCAGGCCGACACCGGTAGCGACATCGATATGCACATCGACGCCGCCAGCGGTGGTTTCCTGGCACCGTTCGTCGCCCCGGATATCGTCTGGGACTTCCGCCTGCCACGGGTGAAATCGATCAGTGCTTCAGGCCACAAATTCGGTCTGGCTCCGCTGGGCTGCGGCTGGGTTATCTGGCGTGACGAAGAAGCGCTGCCGCAGGAACTGGTATTCAACGTTGACTACCTCGGCGGTCAGATTGGTACTTTCGCCATCAACTTCTCCCGTCCGGCGGGCCAGGTGATTGCACAGTACTATGAATTCCTGCGCCTCGGGCGTGAAGGCTATACCAAAGTACAGAACGCTTCTTACCAGGTCGCTGCCTATCTGGCAGATGAAATCGCCAAACTGGGGCCGTATGAGTTCATCTGTACCGGTCGCCCGGACGAAGGGATCCCGGCGGTTTGCTTCAAGCTGAAAGACGGGGAGGATCCGGGATACACCCTGTATGACCTCTCTGAACGTCTGCGTCTGCGCGGCTGGCAGGTTCCGGCCTTCACTCTCGGCGGTGAAGCCACTGACATCGTGGTGATGCGCATTATGTGTCGTCGCGGCTTCGAAATGGACTTTGCTGAACTGTTGCTGGAAGACTACAAAGCCTCCCTGAAATATCTCAGCGCTCACCCGAAACTGCAGGGTATTGCCCAGCAGAACAGCTTTAAACACACCTGATAACGTTTAACGGTAACGGAGTCCCGATACAAACCCGTTTCGGGACAATTCCAAAGTCTGTTCACTGGCATTAGCAACGGAAAATATTGTTCTGAATACGCTTAGAACAAAACAGGTGCGGTTCCGACAGGAATACCGTTTTAGGGGGATAATATGGCTACATCAGTACAGACAGGTAAAGCTAAACAGCTCACATTACTCGGATTCTTTGCCATAACGGCGTCGATGGTAATGGCTGTTTATGAATACCCTACCTTCGCAACATCGGGCTTTTCATTAGTCTTCTTCCTGCTATTAGGCGGGATTTTATGGTTTATTCCCGTGGGACTTTGTGCTGCGGAAATGGCCACCGTCGACGGCTGGGAAGAAGGTGGTGTCTTCGCCTGGGTATCAAATACACTGGGGCCGAGATGGGGGTTTGCAGCGATCTCATTTGGCTATCTGCAAATCGCCATTGGTTTTATTCCGATGCTCTATTTCGTGTTAGGGGCACTCTCCTACATCCTGAAATGGCCAGCACTGAATGAAGATCCCATGACCAAAACTATTGCAGCACTCATCATTCTTTGGGCGCTGGCATTAACGCAATTTGGTGGCACGAAATATACAGCGCGAATTGCTAAAGTTGGCTTCTTCGCCGGTATCCTGTTACCAGCATTTATTTTGATCGCATTAGCGGCTATTTATCTGCACTCCGGTGCCCCCGTTGCTATCGAAATGGATTCGAAGACCTTCTTCCCTGACTTCTCTAAAGTGGGCACCCTGGTTGTATTTGTTGCCTTCATTTTGAGTTATATGGGCGTAGAAGCTTCCGCAACTCACGTCAATGAAATGAGCAACCCCGGGCGCGACTATCCACTGGCTATGTTACTGCTGATGGTGGCGGCAATCTGCTTAAGCTCTGTTGGCGGTTTGTCTATTGCGATGGTCATTCCGGGGAGTGAAATCAACCTCTCCGCAGGGGTAATGCAAACCTTTACCGTTCTGATGTCGCATGTGGCACCAGAAATTGAGTGGACGGTTCGCGTGATCTCCGCACTGCTGTTGCTGGGTGTTCTGGCAGAAATCGCCTCCTGGATTGTTGGTCCTTCTCGAGGGATGTATGTCACTGCGCAGAAAAACCTGCTGCCAGCGGCATTCGCTAAAATGAACAAAAATGGCGTACCGGTAACGCTGGTCATTTCGCAGCTGGTGATTACTTCTATCGCGTTGATCATCCTCACCAACACCGGTGGCGGCAACAATATGTCCTTCCTGATAGCACTGGCGCTAACAGTGGTGATTTATCTGTGTGCTTATTTCATGCTGTTTATTGGCTACATTGTGTTAGTCCTTAAACATCCTGACTTAAAACGCACATTTAATATCCCTGGTGGTAAAGGGGTGAAACTGGTCGTGGCTATAGTCGGTCTGCTGACTTCAATTATGGCGTTTATTGTTTCCTTCCTGCCGCCGGATAACATCCAGGGTGACTCTACCGATATGTATGTCGAATTACTGGTCGTTAGTTTCCTGGTGGTACTTGCCCTGCCCTTTATTCTCTATGCTGTTCACGATCGTAAAGGCAAAGCGAATACCGGCGTCTCTCTGGAACCAATCAACAGCCAGAACGCACCGAAAGGCCACTTCTTCCTGCACCCGCGTGCACGTTCACCGCACTATATAGTGATGAATGACAAGAAACACTAACCATGCCTGAATGGTAATAAGACACGGGAGCGATAATTCATCGCTCCCTTTTTCGTGCCTGTTGTCGTATTGACTTAACCGGGATAAGTACGAGAATGAGCGCTCATCTGTTTACCGGAAACCAGCATATATGGATATCTGCTCCCGAAACGAGAAATTAGCGATTAGAAGACCAGCGGTACTGGTTGCACTGGCACTTTTACTGTGTAGTTGTAAAAGCACGCCCCCAGAGTCAATGGTGACACCACCAGCAGGTTCAAAGCCACCAGCCACGACGCAACAATCATCACAACCGATGCGAGGCATCTGGCTGGCCACGGTGTCTCGCCTCGACTGGCCCCCCGTTTCCTCGGTTAACATTAGTAACCCCACCAGCCGGGCCCGTGTACAACAACAGGCGATGATCGACAAACTGGACCATCTGCAGCGTCTCGGCATAAATACGGTCTTCTTCCAGGTCAAGCCAGATGCTACCGCCCTGTGGCCATCGAAAATTTTGCCGTGGTCCGATCTTATGACCGGTAAGATTGGTGAAAATCCGGGGTACGATCCGCTGCAATTTATGCTCGACGAAGCCCACAAGCGTGGGATGAAAGTACACGCCTGGTTTAACCCCTATCGCGTATCGGTTAATACGAAGCCCGGTACTATCAGGGAACTTAATAGCACTCTGTCTCAGCAACCGGCGAGCGTCTATGTGCAACACCGCGACTGGATCAGAACATCCGGCGATCGCTTTGTCCTCGACCCGGGCATCCCTGAGGTTCAGGACTGGATCACATCAATAGTCGCGGAAGTGGTTTCCCGCTATCCGGTAGATGGCGTGCAGTTTGACGACTATTTCTATACTGAGTCACCGGGTTCACGGCTAAATGATAACGAAACGTACCGCAAATACGCAGGCGCATTTGCTTCAAAAGCAGACTGGCGGCGCAACAATACCCAGCAGTTAATTGCGAAGGTATCGCACACCATTAGAAGCATTAAGCCGGGAGTCGAATTTGGCGTTAGCCCGGCAGGCGTGTGGCGTAACCGATCGCACGATCCGCTCGGTTCCGATACCCGGGGCGCCGCTGCCTATGACGAATCCTACGCTGACACTCGTCGATGGGTGGAACAAGGATTGCTGGATTACATTGCTCCCCAAATTTACTGGCCGTTTTCGCGGAGTGCCGCGCGTTATGACGTGTTGGCAAAATGGTGGGCAGATGTCGTTAAACCGACTAAGACCCGCCTGTATATCGGTATCGCCTTCTATAAAGTGGGTGAACCTTCAAAGACAGAGCCTGACTGGATAATTAACGGCGGCGTACCGGAACTAAAAAAGCAGCTCGATCTTAACGATGCTGTGCCAGAAATTAGCGGCACAATTTTGTTCCGTGAGGACTATCTGAATAAACCACAGACTCAACAAGCAGTTAGCTATCTGCAAAGTCGTTGGGGCAGTTAAACCCCATTCTTACTTTGTGACATGGCCGGTGCTTTACACATCGGCTTATGACCTTCTTTGCTGTGATTGTGCTGACGCATCAGGCCTTCACGAGCCTGACGCGTCATCCGGCAACGCTTTACGATTTCAACTGGTAATCCAGCGTAATTTCCGCTTTCAGTACCTGAGAAACCGGGCATCCTGCTTTTGCTTTCTGGATAATGCCGTCAAAGGTGGAGGCATCGATACCCGGCACCGCAACGTCGCTCTTCAGTGCAATTTTCGTAATCGCAAACCCGGCATTCACTTTATCCAGCGACACATCAGCAGTGGTATCAATCGATGTTGGCGTGAATCCTGCTTCTCCCAACATTAATGAAAGCGCCATTGAGAAACATGCTGCATGCGCTGCGCCAATCAACTC
This sequence comes from Escherichia sp. MOD1-EC7003, assembly GCF_002965065.1. Lineage (GTDB taxonomy): Bacteria > Pseudomonadota > Gammaproteobacteria > Enterobacterales > Enterobacteriaceae > Escherichia. The sequence goes on along the minus strand of NZ_PTRE01000023.1, from coordinate 22,093 downwards.
TTCAGGGTTAGTTCCTTTTTCGCCTTCAAAACGCGTGTTAAATCCATACGGCTGTCGATTCAGCACGCCGCTCTCGGTGGATACTGTTCCCTTTCCGCGTTTGATATCGCCTTCCCAGTGTGCCTGACCTTTCTTATGGATTGTCATTGTTGCTCTCCTGTGGGCTTAAAAAGGAAATTATAGACTACGTGAGCAACAGCACGAGAATAGGCAGGATATTCCGGATAAAACCCGGCAGAAATTATTATTTCTGAACTTAAATTAAATTCCCACAATAGATAACCGGGAATATATAACTCAAGAGATATTGCATCAATATCAATCAACTCACGCCAATGGCAACTTCTATCAATATCATGGAGTTAAAATATAAAAATCATCAACCAGGACTAATCTTAACAACGAAGCGGCAAATATTTGCCATGCTGAATGTGCTTTATAAATCTGCGATCCGTAGCAGACACCATAAATACACAGACACGGAGAATCACTATGTTTACTTATTATCAGGCAGAAAATTCAACAGCAGAACCCGCTCTGGTTAATGCCATTGAGCAAGGCCTTCGGGCAGAGCACGGTGTTGTCACTGAAGATGACATTCTCATGGAGCTGACCAAATGGGTGGAAGCTGCTGATAACGACATCCTCAGTGATATCTACCAGCAAACGATCAATTATGTGGTCAGTGGCCAGCACCCTACGCTTTAAGGTGCTATGCTTGATCGGCAACCTAATTTAAGGGATCAGCACGTGTTTCTTCGCTATGGCGATGTTGTCCTTAAAACGAGCAACAGGATTGAGGAGTTAAAATGAAATCGAACCGTCAGGCACGTCATATTCTTGGACTGGACCATAAAATTTCTAACCAGCGCAAAATAGTTACCGAAGGTGACAAATCCAGCCTGGTAAATAGCCCAACCGGCAGAAAACGCCCCGCTGAAAAGTAATTCTTAACCATCAGTCCTCAATGACGATTAAACACCGTTGCCTGCGCAATGGTGTTTTTGTTTTTATCTGCTTTATACTTGGGGTCGACGCCCTAGCGGTAAAGCAAAGATGATAAAAGCCCCAGGGATAGATATTCAAAAAAGAGTGAGTGACATGGAACCAAAGACAAAAAAACAGCGTTCGCTTTATATTCCTTACGCTGGCCCTGTATTGCTGGAATTTCCGTTGTTGAATAAAGGCAGCGCCTTCAGCATGGAAGAACGCCGTAACTTCAACCTGCTGGGGTTACTGCCGGAAGTGGTCGAAACCATCGAAGAACAAGCGGAACGTGCGTGGATCCAGTATCAGGGATTCAAAACTGAAATCGACAAGCACATCTACCTGCGCAACATTCAGGACACTAACGAAACTCTCTTCTACCGTCTGGTAAACAATCATCTTGATGAGATGATGCCCGTTATTTACACCCCAACCGTCGGTGCTGCCTGTGAGCGTTTTTCTGAGATCTACCGTCGTTCACGCGGCGTGTTTATCTCTTACCAGAACCGCCACAATATGGACGATATTCTGCAAAACGTACCGAACCATAATATTAAAGTGATTGTGGTGACTGACGGCGAACGTATTCTGGGGCTTGGTGACCAGGGCATCGGTGGAATGGGGATTCCGATCGGTAAACTGTCGCTCTATACTGCTTGTGGCGGCATAAGCCCGGCGTATACCCTTCCGGTGGTGTTGGATGTTGGCACCAATAACCAGCAACTGCTTAACGACCCGCTGTATATGGGCTGGCGTAATCCGCGTATCACTGACGACGAATACTATGCATTCGTTGACGAATTTATCCAGGCTGTGAAACAACGCTGGCCGGATGTGCTGTTGCAGTTTGAGGATTTTGCCCAAAAAAATGCGATGCCGTTGCTTAACCGCTATCGCAATGAAATTTGTTCTTTTAACGATGATATTCAGGGCACCGCGGCGGTAACGGTCGGGACGCTGATCGCAGCCAGTCGCGCAGCAGGCGGTCAGTTAAGCGAGAAGAAAATCGTCTTCCTGGGCGCAGGTTCAGCGGGATGCGGCATTGCCGAAATGATCATCGCCCAGACCCAGCGCGAAGGGTTAAGCGAGGAAGCGGCGCGGCAGAAAGTCTTTATGGTCGATCGCTTTGGCCTGCTGACCGACAAGATGCCAAACCTGCTGCCTTTCCAGACCAAACTGGTGCAGAAGCGCGAAAACCTCAGTGACTGGGATACCGACAGCGATGTGCTGTCACTGCTGGATGTGGTGCGCAATGTAAAACCAGATATTCTGATTGGCGTCTCAGGGCAGACCGGGCTGTTTACGGAAGAGATCATCCGTGAGATGCACAAACACTGTCCGCGTCCGATCGTGATGCCGCTGTCTAACCCGACTTCACGCGTGGAAGCCACACCGCAGGACATTATTGCCTGGACCGAAGGTAACGCGCTGGTCGCCACTGGCAGTCCGTTTAATCCAGTGGTATGGAAAGATAAAATCTACCCTATCGCCCAGTGTAACAATGCCTTTATCTTCCCGGGTATCGGACTGGGTGTTATTGCTTCCGGCGCGTCACGTATCACCGATGAGATGTTAATGTCGGCAAGTGAAACCCTGGCGCAGTATTCGCCGCTGGTGCTAAACGGCGAAGGTCTGGTACTGCCGGAACTGAAAGATATCCAGAAAGTCTCAAGAGCGATTGCGTTTGCGGTTGGCAAAATGGCGCAGCAGCAAGGCGTGGCGGTGAAAACGTCTGCCGAAGCTCTGCAGCAGGCCATTGATGATAATTTCTGGCAAGCCGAATACCGCGACTACCGCCGTACTTCCATCTAAGTCTGCGCCCGGTAGTGAAGGCTACCGGGCAATTTCCCTCTCTCTTTTTCAGATCTCATCCATACTGGGTAGTGGCGAATAAATCTCATTTGCCTCACCTGCTATGCAGAACATCATCCGAAAAGGAGGAATTATGAAGGCTGCAGTTGTTACGAAGGATCATCATGTTGACGTTACGGATAAAACGCTGCGCTCACTGAAACATGGCGAAGCTCTGCTGAAAATGGAGTGTTGTGGCGTATGTCATACCGATCTTCATGTTAAGAATGGCGATTTTGGTGATAAAACCGGTGTGATTCTGGGCCATGAAGGCATCGGTGTGGTGGCAGAAGTTGGCCCCGGTGTCACCTCATTAAAACCAGGCGATCGCGCCAGCGTGGCGTGGTTTTATGAAGGATGCGGGCATTGTGAATACTGTAACAGCGGTAACGAAACCCTTTGCCGTTCAGTTAAAAATGCCGGATACAGCGTTGATGGCGGGATGGCTGAAGAGTGCATCGTGGTCGCCGATTACGCGGTTAAAGTACCGGATGGCCTGGACTCCGCGGCGGCCAGCAGCATTACCTGTGCGGGGGGCACCACCTATAAAGCGGTGAAACTGTCAAAAATTCGTCCCGGTCAGTGGATTGCTATCTACGGTCTTGGCGGTCTGGGTAATCTCGCCCTGCAATACGCGAAGAATGTCTTTAACGCCAAAGTGATCGCCATTGATGTCAATGATGAGCAGTTAAAACTGGCAACCGAAATGGGCGCTGATTTAGCGATTAACTCACGCACTGAAGACGCCGCCAAAATTGTGCAGGAGAAAACCGGTGGCGCTCACGCAGCGGTGGTGACAGCGGTAGCTAAAGCTGCGTTTAACTCAGCGGTCGATGCCGTTCGTGCAGGCGGTCGTGTTGTGGCAGTCGGTCTGCCGCCAGAGTCTATGAGCCTGGATATCCCACGCCTTGTGCTTGATGGTATTGAAGTGGTCGGTTCGCTGGTCGGCACGCGCCAGGATCTAACCGAAGCCTTCCAGTTTGCCGCTGAAGGTAAAGTGGTGCCGAAAGTTGCCCTGCGTCCGTTAGCGGACATCAACACCATCTTTACCGAGATGGAAGAAGGCAAAATCCGTGGCCGTATGGTGATTGATTTCCGCCGCTAAGAGGCCTTTGCTGCGACTGCCATGTTCGGGTCGCAGCCTGTTTTGCGAGACGCTTTCCGCAATTTCATTCTTCTTCTTTTCCTCCCCCATCTTTCCCCTCACAATTTGCGAAAACGTAGCGAAATTTGTTGCGCCACACGGAACAATAGTGATAGTGTTCCTTTCGAGGGAACAAGGATGAAGAGATGATAATGAATTTCAGACACAAGGGATTGCGTGACTTGTTTCTTCTCGGCAAAACCTCCGGCGTTATACCGACGCAAGTCAAACGATTACGCCACCGACTCGCTGTGATTGATGCAGCAAGCTGTATTGCTGATATCGATATGCCCGGTTACCGACTACACCCGTTAAGCGGCGATCGCGATGGAATTTGGGCGATATCTGTCTCGGGCAACTGGCGAATCACATTTGAATTCGTCAATGGCGATGCATACATACTGGATTACGAGGACTATCACTGATGAAAATGGCCAATCATCCCCGCCCGGGGGACATTATTCAGGAATCACTGGACGAACTTAATGTCAGCCTGCGCGAGTTTGCCAGAGCAATGGAAATTGCGCCCTCAACGGCAAGCCGATTGCTGACCGGAAAAGCAGCTTTGACGCCAGAAATGGCGATTAAACTTTCCGTGGTGATCGGCAGTTCGCCGCAAATGTGGCTGAATCTGCAAAACGCCTGGAGTCTGGCAGAGGCAGAAAAAACGGTGGATGTGTCGCGACTACGCCGTCTGGTTGCGCAGTAGGTGTTTACTCATTTCCGACCGCTGGATTTCTCTGCGACACCTGTTTCAAAAGGAAATCGACAAGCAACTCCAGCGGAAATACCGTCTCCTCTGTCTGGCGCAGTTCCTCCAGTGACCACCAGCGGTGATCGCCTATAACGAGCTTTTCATGATGGCTCCAGCCAGAAAATTCAGTTTCTTTTTGCACCACGCGGATCATAAAGAAGCGCTCATCGGCGATAACGCTTTCTCCGCTCGGTAACATCATGGTGAATCTTTGGCTGGCTATTTGTGGTCCGGCTGACTGGCGGGAAATGCCTGTTTCTTCCTGCAACTCCCTTAACGCAGCCTCTTCGAAAGACTCGTTATGTTCCAACCCACCACCAGGCGTTGCCCAGTATTGTCTTCCGGTAAGCGCATCATCAGTATGCTGAAAACGAAATAACAGCACCCGATTATCGGCGCTGAGAACAAATAATCTTGCTGCAGGGCGTATACGCATTACAACCTCCATGTCAGATGAAAAAATGGCGCTTCTTAAAGCGCCATTTTCAGCTTAAAGTTCAAAAGAGATTATATCCCTTCTTCACTCTCTTTTTTCGCTTCTGCCTTCTCAATTTCACGATACCAGCGTGGATGGTGTTTCTTCGCCCAGCGACGACTCACCTTCCCTTCGATCATCCCTTTAATCGACCCTTTCACCCAGAATGCCATATACATATGGATCAGGATGGCGTGGATCAGGATGATACCTGCAGCCGCGTGGATCAGCAGACTGTAACGGACAACCTGTATCGGGAAATACTGCGCAAAGTACGGACGCCAGATAATCACCCCGGTCACCAGCAGCACGAAAATCATGCTCATGATCGACCAGAACATCATCTTCTGTCCGGCGTTGTACTTACCGACATCTGCCACTTTATGCTCATTGCCTTTTAATACTTCGACAATGTTCAACAACCACGGAATATCTTTCTTATCCGGGATGTTGTGATGCACAAAACGGACAAACATAAACATCAGCGCGACAAATATCGCAATGCCAAAGAACGGGTGCAAAATGCGTCCCATCTGCGGCGTACCGAAGGTTTGCGTCAGCCATTGCAACGTCGGGAAGAAGAACGAAATCCCGGACAGCGCCACCAGGAAGAAGCAAATCACCACGGTCCAGTGACAGGCGCGATCAATAAACCTGGTGCGCACAATCATTTTCGACTTACTCATGATGCTCCTCCTCGTCATCGTCCACTTCCTTATTCGGGCCAATACCGATGTAGTGGAAAATCAACCCGGCAAAAGTGGCGATAAAGCCAGCCGCTGCCAGCGGTTTCAACGCGCCTTTCCACAGGTTCACCGAAGTGTCGATCTTCGGATCTTTTGGCAAACCGTGATACAGCTCCGGCTGATCGGCGTGATGCAGCACGTACATGACGTGCGTACCACCGACCCCTTCCGGGTTATAGACGCCAGCATGTTCGTAACCACGCGCTTTCAGTTTCGCCACGCGCTGTTCTGCCAGCTCCAGCATCTCCTTCTTGGTGCCGAAGTGAATAGCGCCGGTCGGACAGGTTTTCACACAAGCCGGTTCCTGGCCGACACTGACGCGATCGACGCAGAGCGTGCATTTATATACCCGGTTATCCTCTTTATTGAGGCGCGGAATATTAAACGGACACCCGGCAATGCAGTAACCACAGCCGATGCAGTTTTCCGACTGGAAATCGACAATCCCGTTAGCGTACTGAATAATTGCACCGGCAGACGGGCACGCCTTCAGGCAGCCAGGATCTTCACAGTGCATACAGCCGTCTTTACGGATCAGCCACTCCAGCTTGCCGTTCTGTTCGGTTTCGCTAAAGCGCATCACCGTCCAGGACCTGGCGCTCAGATCGGCGGGGTTATCGTAAACCCCGACGCAGTGCCCCACTTCATCACGGATGTCGTTCCACTCCGAACACGCCACCTGACAGGCCTTACAGCCGATACAAGTGGAAACGTCGATAAGTTTCGCGACTTCTGCTTTGTAATCACGCACCTGAGAAGGCGGCGTGACGGGGTTAGTTGCGGACCTTTTGATAATGTCCTGCGTTTCCATAGCCATCTTTTCGCCCCCTTACGCCTTCTCGATGTTTACTAAGAATGCTTTATATTCCGGCGTTTGCGAGTTTGCATCACCGACATTCGGCGTCAGGGTGTTAGCGATATAACCTTTACGCGCGACCCCCTCAAAGCCCCAGTGGATCGGAATACCCACCGTTTCAACCTGCTGACCGTTTACATTCAGCGGTTTCAGACGGCGTGTTACCACAGCCACCGCGCGGATAAAGCCACGCTTACTGGAGACAGTGACACGATCGCCATTGGCAATACCTTTCGCCGCCGCCAGCGTTTCACTGATTTCCACAAACTGTTCCGGCTGAGCAATTGCGTTAAGCAATGCGTGCTTGGTCCAGGTGTGGAAGTGCTCGGTCAGACGATAAGTCGTACCCACATACGGGAACTGCTCTTTTTTACCCATCCGCAGCGCGTCTTGTTCATACAGACGAACGACCGGGTTAGAAACCACGTTTGGATGCAGCGGATTAGTGCCCAGCGGCGTTTCAATCGGCTCGTAGTGTTCCGGGAACGGGCCTTCTGCCATTTTGTTAATGGCAAACAGGCGTCCCATCCCTTCCGGCTGCATGATAAACGGCCCGGTTGGCGTACCCGGTGCGGCATTGCCGAAGTCCGGAATATCGTTCCCCGTCCACTTGCTGCCGTTCCACTGGATCAGCATTCGTTTCGGATCCCACGGTTTACCGTTGATATCCGCGGAAGCACGGTTGTAGAGTACGCGACGGTTGAGCGGCCACGCCCAGGCCCATCCCAGCGTATTCCCCAGACCGGACGGGTCGGAGTTATCGCGGTTGGCCATCTGGTTGCCCTGCTCTGTCCAGCTACCGGTATAGATCCAGCAAGAAGATGCGGTTGTACCGTCATCACGCAGATGTGCAAAGCTACTCAGCAACTGACCTTTCTTCGCAATCAATACGCCATTGGCATCATAGAGATCTTCCAGCGCATAGCCGTTGTTATCTTTTGCCACTTCGTCAGACTGCGGTTCGTGCGGCTGCTTGTAGTTCCAGCTCATCTTCATCAGCGGTTCTACGCCTTTACCACCTTCGGCCTGGTACAGCTCGCGCAGATGATGGTAGATACCCGCCAGAATTTCGCCATCATTACGCGCTTCGCCCGGCGCGTCCTGACCTTTCCAGTGCCACTGCAACCAGCGACCGGAGTTAGCGATAGAACCCTCTTCTTCAGCAAAACAGGTCGAAGGCAGACGGAATACCTCAGTCTGAATAGACGCCGGATCGACATCGTTCGACTCGCCGTGGTTCTGCCAGAAAGTAGAGGTTTCAGTCACCAGCGGATCGATAACCACCATGTACTTCAGCTTGCTCAGGCAGCTCACTACTTTGTTTTTGTCCGGGAAGGACGCAACCGGGTTAAAGCCCTGGCAGAAATAACCGGTGACTTTGCCTTCGTCCATCATATTGAAATACTTGATGACGTCGTAGGTCTGGTCCCACTTCGGCAGCCAGTCGTAGCCCCAGTTATTCTCTTTCTGCGCGGCATCACCGTAGAAAGACTTCATCAGGCTAACAAAGAACTTCGGATAGTTGCTCCAGTAGTTCACCTGATCAGCCAGCGTCGCTTTCGGCGTGTTTGCTTCCAGATACGACTGCAAATCAACCTGTTTTTCTGACGGTAGCGTCAGATAACCAGGCAGGCTGGTAGAGAGCAGCCCTAAGTCGGTCAGACCCTGAATGTTGGAGTGACCACGCAATGCGTTCACGCCGCCACCGGCCATACCCATGTTACCGAGCAGCAACTGGATCATCGCCATAGTACGGATGTTCTGTGCACCAACAGTGTGCTGCGTCCAGCCCAATGCATACAGGAAGGTGGTTGTGCGATCCGGTGCGCTGGTGGAGGCCAGCACTTCACACACTTTCAGGAAGTCGGCTTTTGGCGTACCGCAGATGTTTTCTACTACGTCCGGCGTGTAGCGGGAAACGTGCTCTTTCAGCAGGTTCCACACACAGCGCGGATGAGTCAACGTGTCATCGCGTTTCGCATAGCCGTTTTCATCGAACTGATAGTTCCAGGACGACTTATCGTACTGGCGTTTTTCAGCGTCATAACCGCTGAACAGGCCGTCTTCGAAAGCAAAGTCATCACGCACCAGCAGGCTGGCGTTGGTGTAATGCTTAACGTATTCGGCATTGATTTTGTTTTTTTCGATCAGGTAGCGCAAAACGCCAGACAGGAACGTAATGTCCGTACCGGAACGAATAGGGGCGTAAATATCCGCCACAGAAGCGGTACGCGTAAAACGGGGATCGACAACGATCAAGGTTGCATCGTTGTTGTTTTTCGCTTCCATCGCCCAGCGGAAACCGACAGGATGCGCTTCAGCAGCGTTACCGCCCATCACCATTACGACGTTAGCGTTTTTGATATCCACCCAGTGGTTGGTCATCGCACCGCGACCAAATGTTGGAGCAAGACTTGCTACCGTTGGTCCGTGTCAGACGCGCGCCTGGTTGTCTACTGCCAGCATCCCGAGGGAGCGGGCAAATTTCTGTGTCAGCATCCCGGTTTCGTTGCTGGCACCGGAAGCACACAGCATACCGGTAGAAAGCCAACGGTTTACCGTTACGCCCTGTTCGTTCTTTTCAATAAAGTTAGCGTCACGGTCAGCTTTCATCAGCTTCGCAATACGGGAGAATGCTTCTTCCCAGCTAATGCTCTGCCATTTGTCAGAACCTGGCGCACGATATTCCGGGTAGCGCAGACGGTTTTCGCTGTTGACGTAATCCAGCAAACCTGCCCCTTTCGGGCACAGCGCACCACGGCTTACCGGATGGTCCGGGTCACCTTCAATGTGATAAATCGCTTCTCTGGCGTTTTTCGCGCCATCACCCAGGCTATACATCAATAGCCCGCAACCTACGGAACAGTATGTGCAGGTGTTACGGATCTCTTTCGCGCGTAATAATTTGTAGTTTCGCGCCTGAGCCAGTGCTTGCTTCGGGGCAAAGCCCAATGCCGCTACTGTTGTTCCAGCCATACCGCCCGCGCAGATTTTAAAAAATTGTCTGCGACTGACGTCCATTGCTTTCCTCTTTTTTCAGGGGTATTACTGCGCGAGGAAACTAACAGTAAAATTCTGAATCTTTTTGCGCGAAATCAAAAAGAATACGTGTTTGCCACAAAATAATCCGCTTGCGTAAATTGACCTACCTCAATAGCGGTAAAAAAACGCCCCACTGCCTGCCAGGCCAGTTAAAAAAATGCTATAAAATTCAGCTTAATTTTTAACGGCAAGAGAGATAAAACAGCGAGCATGACACGACAAAAAGCAACGCTCATAGGGTTAATAGCGATCGTCCTGTGGAGCACGATGGTAGGATTGATTCGCGGTGTCAGTGAGGGGCTCGGCCCGGTCGGCGGCGCAGCGGCTATTTATTCATTAAGCGGACTGCTGTTAATCTTCACGGTTGGATTTCCGCGTATTCGGCAGATCCCGAAAGGCTATTTGCTCGCCGGGAGTCTGTTATTCGTCAGCTATGAAATCTGTCTGGCGCTTTCATTAGGGTATGCGGCAACCCGTCATCAGGCAATTGAAGTTGGTATGGTGAACTATCTATGGCCCAGCCTGACAATTCTCTTTGCCATCCTGTTTAATGGTCAGAAAACCAACTGGCTGATTGTACCGGGATTATTATTAGCCCTGATCGGTGTCTGTTGGGTGTTAGGCGGCGACAATGGGTTACACTACGATGAAATCATCAATAATATTACCACCAGCCCATTGAGTTATTTCCTGGCGTTTATTGGCGCTTTTATCTGGGCCGCTTATTGCACGGTCACCAATAAATATGCCCGTGGATTTAACGGTATTACCGTTTTTGTCCTGCTGACAGGTGTAAGTTTGTGGGTTTACTATTTTTTAACGCCGCAACCGGAGATGGTGTTTAGCACACCCGTCATTATTAAACTTATCTCAGCGGCATTTACCTTAGGATTTGCTTATGCTGCGTGGAACGTCGGCATTTTACATGGCAACGTCACCATTATGGCGGTAGGTTCGTATTTTACGCCCGTACTTTCGTCCGCACTTGCTGCGGTACTGCTCAGTGCGCCGCTGTCGTTCTCATTCTGGCAAGGTGCGCTGATGGTCTGCGGCGGCTCCCTGCTCTGCTGGCTGGCGACACGTCAAAGATAAGCATTGAACTCTGAAACCGTTGTCATATACGACAGTAAATCAAATTATCTGATGCGCTTCGCTTATCAGGCCTACAACCGCAACTCAATTGTTTGCCAGAGTGCCGGATAAAGCATTTACGCCGCATCCGGCAACCTGACATAAATTATTTCCCCGCTTCCGAATGAGTATCAAACGCCGCCATCACCAATGCTAACTCATCCACGGTAAAGCCATATTTCGCATCATCCACGCCCAGACCAAACTGCTCCTGCATAACAGCATACAACGACACCACATCCGGTAGATTTCGCTGCTCCACTGCATGTCCATTTTCATAATGGGTAAAATGAAAATTAGTCAGCGTCAGCTTGCCACCGTCCGGCAAATGGCGGCACATCAGCAAATGATGGCGAAAATGTGATTGCGACCAGTGCGCCGACCAGAAATTGCCCATCACATAATCGCTTTGTTGTTGTTCGCAGAGATCAAAACGGTACATCGACTGCCAGTGCTGATGATGATTAAACTGCAAAATCCAGTCATCCCCTTCCTGTAACAGCCGATATTCGCCATGTGGCGTTGTTTGCGCGATACCCGCCACTAAACGAATCGGCGCAGTCAATGTCTGCCCACCGAAACCGACATCAGCAATCCAGCGTTCACCTTCCAGTTCAACCAACAGCAAGCGATGGGTACGTGGCGGTAACACTGGAGGATTTGATAACACTACACGCCCTAACAAGCTGCGAACGTTAAACCCCAGTTCGCGTAGCACCCGCACAAACACGCCATTCTGCTCAAAACAGTAACCGCCACGACGGGCTTTCACCAGTTTCTCTTCCAGCGATTGATCATCAAGCTGTATTTCCCTCGGCAGCAAAACGTCGAGGTTTTCAAATGGAATGGTGCAATTGTGTTTCAGGTGTAATGCACGAAGCGTATCAATATTGACCGCAGCTGCTCCCGACCAGTTAATACGGGCAAAATAGTGATTCAGAATGGGCGTCATCAGGCGTTTCCCTTAGTGGTTTTCTCAAGTTATAACCTGGTATAGACGCCGCACCGGCTATTTTGTGCGATCGCGAACAGGATTTGTCATTTTTTCGTCAATTGTATTAATCCCCTCCAGGATTGTAAGGGGATGTTTTGCATCGTTTATCGATAACGGGTAGGATGCTGCGCCGATAGTTTTATACCCATAAAGAATAATGGTGATAACTGTCATCGCCAGGATGAATAAACATTGTTCATGGCAACTTATCTGACTTTTTCATTAAATCAATCAGGGAGAGCAATGAGTAAACACAACACCGACACTCCAGATCAACACGCCGCGAAACGTCGCTGGCTTAATGCCCACGAAGAGGGGTATCACAAAGCGATGGGCAATCGCCAGGTGCAGATGATCGCCATCGGCGGCGCGATTGGTACAGGTCTGTTTTTAGGTGCGGGGGCCAGACTGCAAATGGCGGGACCGGCGCTGGCACTGGTCTATTTAATCTGCGGCCTGTTTTCGTTTTTTATTCTGCGCGCGTTGGGTGAGCTGGTATTGCATCGACCTTCCAGCGGCAGCTTTGTCTCCTATGCCCGTGAATTTTTGGGTGAGAAAGCCGCTTATGTTGCCGGTTGGATGTACTTCATCAACTGGGCAATGACCGGGATTGTCGATATCACCGCCGTCGCCCTGTATATGCATTACTGGGGGGCGTTTGGCGGCGTACCGCAGTGGGTCTTTGCGCTTGCCGCGCTGACTATCGTTGGCACCATGAACATGATCGGCGTGAAATGGTTCGCCGAGATGGAGTTCTGGTTTGCACTCATTAAAGTACTCGCCATTGTTACTTTCCTGGTTGTGGGTACAGTATTCCTCGGTAGCGGTCAACCGCTGGATGGCAACGCGACTGGCTTTCACTTAATTACCGATAATGGCGGATTTTTCCCGCACGGTCTGCTGCCTGCTTTGGTGTTGATTCAGGGCGTAGTGTTTGCTTTTGCCTCCATTGAGATGGTGGGTACTGCCGCTGGGGAATGTAAGGATCCACAGACCATGGTGCCTAAAGCGATTAACAGCGTGATTTGGCGTATTGGCCTGTTTTATGTCGGCTCCGTGGTGCTGCTGGTTATGTTATTGCCGTGGAGCGCATATCAGGCGGGGCAAAGTCCGTTTGTGACGTTCTTTTCCAAACTGGGTGTGCCTTACATCGGCAGCATTATGAACATTGTGGTACTGACCGCGGCCCTCTCCAGCCTGAACTCAGGTCTGTACTGTACCGGACGTATTCTGCGCTCGATGGCGATGGGCGGTTCTGCACCTGGTTTTATGGCGAAAATGAGTCGTCAGCATGTCCCATATGCCGGGATTCTGGCAACGCTGGTTGTATATGTCGTCGGCGTTTTCCTCAATTATCTGGTGCCGTCACGTGTATTTGAAATTGTCCTGAACTTCGCATCGCTAGGAATTATCGCCTCGTGGGCGTTTATCATCGTATGTCAGATGCGCCTGCGTAAAGCGATTAAAGAAGGCAAAGCCGCGGATGTCAGCTTTAAACTGCCCGGCGCCCCCTTCACGTCCTGGCTGACATTACTGTTTTTACTGAGTGTACTGGTGCTGATGGCGTTCGATTACCCGAACGGGACTTACACCATCGCGGCGCTGCCGATTATCGGTATTCTGCTGGTTATAGGCTGGTTTGGTGTGCGCAAACGCGTTACCGAAATTCACAGCACTGCGCCAGTCATCGAGGAAGATGAAGAAAAACAGGAAATAATGTTTAAGCCTGAAACGGCGAGTTAATTGCGAAATGGCCCGGCACGCAGCCGGGCACATTCAGATTGCTGACGAGGTGCTCTTTGTTCGTGCCGAATATGGCGCAATCGCCTTATCTGGCCGACGAAAGACAAACTCCCCCATGCCTGTTACAGCGCAATACGAATCACATCGTCCGGCTGAGTAGCTTCCTGCTGTTTAGTGGATTTTTGTTTCACACTGACATACAGCGTTTTGCCATCGGCAGACAGCGCCAGGCTGTTCGGATGAGTCGGCGTATCGAACGTTTTCACCACTTTATAGCTTTTTGCGTCAATCACACTGACTTTACCTGCCTGACGATGCGTCACGTAAGCTTCATTACGCGCGGGGTTAAACAGCACAGCCAGTGATTCCGGTGCCGCAACCTTCGCCAGAATATTGCCATTACGGGTATCGACCACTAATACTTCTGCCGCTTTAGAATCGGTGATAAATGCACGCTGATTGGCGGTATCAAGGCTGATGTTGATAAAGAAGTGCTCTTTGCCATCATCCAACAGCTTTTTACGGCTGAGGATTTTATTGTTGTCGGTATCGATGGTAATCAATTCGCCGTCAGCGTTAGTGGTGTAGAGACGTTTGCCTTTACTATCCAGCGCCAGTCCGGTACTCATTTTACCGGTGTTCTGGATAGCGGTTTTCAGTTTGATATTCTCGCCATCAACGACCCAAATTACACTTTCTTTACCAATACCACTGATATAAACGGTGTTCGTGGTATCGTCAGCAACCAGCTCACGCGGTTGCAGCGGACGCACCTCTTCCGTGCGCTTACGATCATCCAGCACCAGACGGCCTTTCACTTCGCCCGTTTTGGCATCTATCGCCGTGACCGCGCTGTTTACGGTATTACCAAACCACAACGTCTGAGTCGTGTTATTGATGGTGGCGCCAAACGGCTTGAGATCGTTATGGATCGCCTGAGTCACTTCCAGAGTGACCGGATCGAGACGATAAACCACGCCGCCTTTATCCAGTTTGCGGCTTTGCGAAGTGGCGAGCCACAGCGCGTTTTCCTGCTGGCTATAAGCCATTTCGTAGGCACCTTTACCTACCGCTTTACGCAGCATTTCTTCTGCGGCCTGCGTACTGAATGATGAAGCAACGAGCAATGAACCTAACACTAATGAACCACGCAGGCGCGATGAAAACAGATGACGTAAATGCATGACGACTCCCTTTGATGAACCGATATTTTTGCTGCTTCACAATGCTTCGCTGAGCATAATCATCGTTACGCTCTTGTTATAAATGGGAATGGTAATCATTATTTACTCAAATGTGGAGCATTTCTTGCCGTTACGACTACAACCACCTCAATTAATTAACGTATTGTGCCGTTTTGTTTTCTATATATTTACAATTTAATTACCATAACAACGTTTTTCCATTCTTAACCTAGCTTTTTTCATGAAGATTTTTTCCGTCCGACAGACCGTTTTGCCCGCCCTGATTGTCGTCTCCCCCGCCGTTTTTGCCGCTGATGAACAGACCATGATTGTCAGTGCCGCGCCACAGGAGGTTTCAGAACTGGATACCCCGGCGGCCATAAGCGTGGTGGATGGCGAGGACATGCGCCTGGCAACGCCGCGCATCAACTTGTCTGAATCACTGACCCGCGTGCCTGGTTTACAGCTACAAAACCGGCAGAACTATGCGCAAGATTTACAGCTGTCGATTCGCGGATTTGGTTCCCGCTCCACTTACGGAATTCGCGGTATTCGTCTGTATGTGGACAATATTCCCGCTACCATGCCCGACGGGCAAGGGCAAACATCCAACATCGATTTAAGCAGCGTGCAAAATGTGGAAGTGCTGCGCGGCCCCTTCTCTGCCCTGTATGGCAACGCGTCTGGCGGTGTAATGAATGTCACCACCCAGACCGGACAACAGCCACCAACCATTGAGGCCAGTAGTTACTACGGCAGTTTTGGCAGCTGGCGCTATGGGCTGAAAGCAACGGGCGCAACGGGCGACGGCACACTGCCTGGCGATGTCGATTACACCGTCTCAACCACGCGCTTTACGACCCACGGCTATCGTGACCATAGTGGTGCACAGAAAAATTTAGCCAATGCCAAACTGGGCGTACGCATTGATGACGCCAGCAAATTAAGCCTGATTTTCAACAGCGTGGATATCAAAGCAGATGATCCTGGTGGATTAACCGAAGCAGAATGGAAGGCGAATCCGCAACAAGCGCCACGCGCTGAACAGTACGACACGCGAAAAACCATCAAGCAAACTCAGGCTGGGTTGCGCTATGAACGTAGCCTGAACGCGCAAGATGATATGAGTGTGATGATGTATGCCGGAGAGAGAGAAACGACCCAGTACCAGTCAATCCCCATGGCACCACAACTTAATCCGTCGCATGCGGGCGGCGTGATTACTCTGCAACGCCATTACCAGGGTATAGACAGTCGCTGGACACACCGTGGTGAACTGGGCGTCCCGGTCACGTTCACTACCGGCCTGAACTACGAAAACATGAGTGAAAATCGCAAAGGTTACAATAACTTCCACCTGAATCGCGGCGTGCCAGAATACGGGCAAAAAGGTGAGTTGCGCCGTGATGAACGCAATCTGATGTGGAACGTCGATCCCTATTTGCAGACACAGTGGCAACTGAGCGAAAAACTGTTGTTGGATGCTGGCGTGCGCTACAGCTCCGTGTGGTTTGATTCCAACGATCATTACGTTACTCCGGGTAACGGCGATGACAGCGGTGATACCCGTTATCACAAATGGCTACCTGCCGGATCGTTAAAATATGCAATGACCGATGCCTGGAATATCTATCTGGCAGTCGGGCGTGGTTTTGAAACGCCGACGATTAATGAGCTGTCTTATCGTGCTGACGGTCAAAGCGGTATGAACTTTGGTTTAAAACCATCCACCAACGATACAATTGAACTCGGCAGTAAAACGCGTATTGGTGATGGTCTGCTTAGTCTCGCATTGTTCCAGACCGACACCGATGATGAAATTGTTGTCGATAGCAGTAGCGGTGGGCGCACCACGTATAAAAATGCCGGAAAGACCCGTCGTCAAGGCGCTGAACTGGCATGGGATCAGCGTTTCGCGGGAGATTTCCGCGTAAAAGCGTCCTGGACCTGGCTTGATGCAACCTATCGTAGCAATGTCTGTAATGAACAGGATTGTAACGGTAACCGGATGCCAGGGATCGCCCGTAATATGGGGTTTGCGTCTTTAGGTTACGTACCGGAAGAAGGCTGGTATGCAGGCACGGAAGCGCATTATATGGGCGATATTATGGCAGATGATGAAAATACAGCAAAAGCACCGTCTTATACTCTCGTCGGCTTGCTCACCGGGTATAAATACAATTACCAAAATTTAACTATGGATTTATTTGGCCGTGTCGATAATTTATTCGATAAAGAATACGTCGGTTCCGTCATTGTCAATGAGTCAAACGGGCGATATTACGAGCCTGCCCCTGGGCGAAATTATGGTGTCGGCGTGAATATCGCATGGCGATTTGAATAACTACATTTATGCCCGGTTTTTGCCGGGCATTTTTTATTTAGCGGCTGTATTGCTGGCACAACATAGCAACGTTTTTTTGCATGAATAGATATCAATGCCTTTTGGGCACGCTTTCGCCAGTTGTTCGGCGAAATCATCCGCGTGATAGTCAAGGCAAACGTCAAATCCCAGTACCTCAGTGGCATGCGACATTTTTCCGCGCCACCGACTACTCCCACCACCGATATCCAGCAGCCTCATATAAGCGGTAAAGCCAGTCACCTCTGCAACACGCAATAATTTCATCGAGGAATCCGTTGCTTCGCGCTGTTTTCGATAGTATTGATAACGTCATGATCATTATTTTATCGAGGCCAGACATGTCCATCCGTTTTGCCCGCAAAGCCGACTGTGCTGCCATTGCGGAAATTTATAACCACGCTGTGTTGTATACGGCGGCTATCTGGAATGACCAAACGGTGGATGCATGTAACCGCATTGCCTGGTTCGAAGCACGGACTTTAGCCGGTTATCCGGTGCTGGTGAGTGAAGAAGATGGCGTAGTTACGGGATATGCCTCATTTGGCGACTGGCGTAGTTTCGATGGTTTTCGCCATACCGTGGAACATTCGGTTTATGTCCATCCCGATCATCAGGGCAAAGGTCTTGGGCGTAAATTGTTAAGCCGATTGATTGATGAAGCGCGAGATTGCGGGAAGCATGTTATGGTCGCCGGGATCGAATCGCAAAATCAGGCGTCTTTGCATCTGCACCAGTCGCTGGGGTTCGTCATCACGGCGCAAATGCCCCAGGTTGGCACTAAATTTGGGCGCTGGCTGGATCTCACCTTTATGCAGTTGCAGCTCGACGAACGCAGTGACCCGGACGCAATCTGATGAATCAGTCGCTTACCCTTGCCTTTTTGATTGCCGCCGGGATTGGTCTGGTAGTCCAGAACACGCTGATGGTGCGCATCACTCAGACCTCCTCTACCATTCTCATCGCCATGTTGCTGAACTCTTTGGTAGGAATTGTGTTGTTCGTTTCTATTCTATGGTTTAAACAAGGCATGGCGGGCTTTGGAGAACTGGTGTCCAGCGTGCGCTGGTGGACTCTTATTCCTGGCTTGCTGGGATCGTTTTTTGTCTTCGCCAGTATTAGCGGATATCAGAATGTGGGGGCAGCTACGACTATTGCGGTACTGGTCGCCAGTCAGTTGATTGGGGGACTAGTGCTGGATATCTTCCGCAGCCATGGCGTACCACTACGGGCGTTGTTCGGCCCAATTTGTGGTGCAATTTTACTTGTGGTTGGCGCCTGGCTTGTGGCCAGACGCTCATTTTAATCAGAGGATGGTGCCGCCTTTGGTCAACTGTTCGTGGCGCGCTTCCATATCTTCTTTATGCTTGCGACCGTGATGAGCAATTGCGGTGCGCAGACGCTGCTGCTGGGTATAGCGATCTTCCCGACTTAACTCCGCGTCATCGCTCAGGGCGATTAATAACTCATTCATATGGGCAATGACGCTCTCTTCAATCGCAGCATCCACGCGTGCGATGACTTCATCCAGATGCGGCATACTTTCTCCTTAGCCACTTGTGAAATTTATCGATTCATCCAAATGATATAAGTCTACGTGGTGCCGTCAAGCCAGCGACAGGATTTAAAACAACGAAAACAACAGCACCACCGGGAAACTTATCGGCCATGTTACCCCCACCAGAAAGGCACTTAAGAAACGGATGCGTTTCTTATCGTGAGAAAGGAACCAGGTAATAAGAAATGCGATTACTGCCATAACTGCATAAAAAACGAGCATGCATTGATAGAGAGACATGTTCGGGCATCCTGCCTGATGAATAAAATGCACGCAAACATGCGCCATTTTTTGATATGCGTCAAGCCTTTTAACCAGTTTGTGAAAAAATAATCAAACAACAACTTGCCCTTATCCATCTTCAGAATGAGTATTATTGAGGATTTTCTTAATTCGTACTATACACTAGGGGCAATGATAAAAGGTGGCAAAAATGAATGTTTCCAGTAAAACTGTAGTACTGATAAATGTCTTTGCTGCTGTTGGGTTGTTTACTCTTATCTCTATGAGATTTGGCTGGTTTATTTGATGTAGTGATTTTGCACGCAGCACATACTGTCAGAGAAATCAACTCTCTGACAGTATGTAAGATCTTCTCATACTCTCCGGGTTTACAACATTATACTTAATGTTTAATTCTTATTGCTGACATCCACATTGTGATAAGTAGAAAACAGCCTCCTCCTGTCGCCTATACAAACAGTTTGCTGATTCAAAGGGAATCTTGTTTTCACATTTTCTATTATGAATATTTAGCACTCATTCGCCCCTGAGAAAATTTAATCATGCTGTGAAGGACATGAATTTGTGTGGGTAAAGAATGCGGATCATCAGCTGCGTCATGAAGCGGACAGCGATGAATTGCGTGCTGTGGCAGAAGAGTCAGCGGAAGGTTTGCGCGAGCATTTTTACTGGCAAAAATCGCGCAAACCAGAAACGGGACAGCGTTGATTCGTTTGTTGCCGAATGCGGAGTGACGCCTTACCCGGCGGGCAATATCATGCAGATTCAATGAGTTGTGAATACCCAGAAAACTGCCGTTTTACCCTTTTCGCTTCGGCAATGTTTTCAGCAGCTCATCCGGACTTACGGATGCCACTACGCTTCCCGGTAACGGCATTTTCAATATGTGATTTTTGATTTTGCCAATGACATGCATCTCGCATGGGCGGCAATCAAACTTTAGCGTTAACACTTCATCGCCATTAACCAGTTGCATTGGCGTCGCCTTCCAGCTTTTGATATTGCCTTTCGCCTGTTTCGGGCACAGATTGAAGGCAAAGCGCAGACAATGCTTGGTGATCATCACCGGGACTTCGCCCTTCTCTTCATGTGCCTCATACGCCGCGTCAATCAACTGCACACCATAGCGATGATAAAATTCACGCGCTTTCTGGTTGTAAACGTTCGCGAGGAAACTCAGATGCGTTTGCGGATAAACCGGCGCAGGATCAGCAACCGGTTTACGGCTGCCGCGCTGGTAACTGGCAAGACGCGCAGCATCCAGCATGTCGGCAGCTTCACGACGAAACTGGTTTAACAAACTGTTTGGTACAAACAGCGCCCCCGGCAAATTAATTTGCATATCGCGGGCGTAATAGATGGTTTGCCCCAGTTTTGCCAGACCATCCTTCAGATTGTTCATTGCTTTTCCGGCGTTATTGGCTTCGTCGAACTGCCCGTCCAGCGTATGCGTGATGCTGACACCCTCTTCACTGGTGAGGGTCAAAATCAGTTGTTCCTGCCAGCCGCCCAGCTCAATGTCTACCGCCACCCGACGTTCGCTGGAGGTTTTTGTCAGTGCCTGCTGCCAGTTATGATCAAGATTACGGTTTAGTGGGTGATGCGGGCGAATTTTGTGCAAATCTGCTGGCATTTCGTTTGGCCAGACGCGGTAGTGATTTTCTCCGGTTTTCTCTACCGTATTGGCACGAAAGCCGACTACTTCACGTTTAATCATCACGTTCAGGCCATCGCCATTTGCCAGTGGCTCGGTGACGGCAACATCGAGATGATCTTTCGCCACTTTCAATACTTCACCCACTGGCAGGCCGATAAATTTCGGCGAATCGAACGCGCCAATATCGCCTTTACGGGCATTCACAAAATAATCTGTACTACCACGGTGGAAAGTCTTTTCCGTCGATGGAACAAAGAAATGTTCAGTACGACCTGATGAAGCACGCGCAAGATCGCCTCGTTCTTCAATAATGGCATCCAGCATCTGGCGATAATGCGCGGTGATATTCTTCACGTAGCTCATATCTTTATAACGCCCCTCAATCTTGAAGGAGCGCACACCTGCATCAATCAGAGCGCCGAGGTTGGCAGTCTGATCGTTATCTTTCATCGACAGCAGATGTTTTTCATAAGAAACCACCCGCCCCTGATCGTCTTTCAATGTGTATGGCAAACGGCACGCCTGCGAGCAATCGCCACGGTTAGCGCTACGCCCTGTTTGCGCATGAGAAATGTAGCACTGACCCGAATATGCCACGCACAGTGCACCATGAATAAAGAACTCGATAGTCGCGTCAGTGGCCTGGTGAATCGCGCGGATCTGCTCCAGATTTAGCTCTCGCGCCAGCACAATCTGCGTGAAGCCAACATCAGAGAGGAACTTCGCTTTTTCTACTGTACGAATATCACACTGCGTACTGGCGTGCAGTTCAATCGGTGGAATATCAAGTTCCAGAATCCCCATATCCTGAACAATCAGCGCATCGACACCGGTCTGGTAGAGATCGGTAATCAGCCGTTGTGCGGGTTCCAGCTCATCATCATGCAAAATGGTGTTAAGCGTAACGAAGATTTTTGCGCCATAACGATGAGCAAATGGCACTAACTCGGCGATATCTTTCAGGCTATTACTGGCATTATGACGGGCACCAAAACCCGGGCCGCCGATATAGACAGCATCGGCACCGTGCAAAATAGCTTCGCGGGCAATGGCGGCATCGCGTGCCGGGCTTAAAAGTTCAAGTCGATGAGAAGATACGGTCACATTCTTATCCAGTAGCTGAAAAATGGCGGCTATTTTAGCAAATGCCCCGTAAACCCTCGCCCAATCGGGCGGAGATATAAGGGGAGCTAATCAGGGGTTTTCTGCGATTCCACATACGCTTTCAGTGTTTCGATTGTTGCGCCGCCAGCGCTACAGGCGAAATAGGAGCGTGACCAGAGCACCCCGCTATCACTCACCTTGCGTAAATTCGTATTCAGGATGCGCACACGGCGGCTACTGATCGACTTCAAATTATTTACCA
>NZ_PTRE01000238.1 GCF_002965065.1 Escherichia sp. MOD1-EC7003 | reverse complement strand
GACATGTGTCATTCCTTTTTGATTGTATATTACTGGAATGACACAGAATTTCTAACACTCCCTGCCGCCGCGCTGGCACATAACCAAACCGGACGCCCGATCTCCACACATACTTCTTTTAGCTCCATGGGGCTGGAACAACTGACGCTACTGCAAGCCCACGGGGTTGATCTTTCGCGCGTCACTGTTGGCCACTGCGATCTGAAAGATAACCTCGACAACATTTTGAAGATGATCGATCTCGGCGCGTATGTGCAGTTCGACACTATCGGCAAGAACAGTTACTACCCGGACGAGAAGCGCATTGTGATGCTTCATGCGCTACGCGACCGTGGGTTGCTGAACCGCGTCATGCTGTCGATGGATATTACGCGCCGCTCTCATTTAAAAGCCAACGGTGGCTATGGCTATGACTATTTATTGACCACTTTTATTCCGCAATTGCGCCAGTCAGGATTCAGTCAGGCCGATGTGGATGTGATGTTACGTGATAACCCCTCTCAATTTTTCCAATAAGGACAGACTAATGAAAAAGATTGGCGTTGCAGGCTTACAGCGTGAGCAGATTAAAAAAACCATTGAAGCGACGGCTCCAGGCTGTTTTGAAGTTTTCATTCACAACGACATGGAAGCCGCGATGAAAGTGAAATCCGGGCAACTGGATTACTACATCGGCGCGTGTAATACCGGTGCGGGCGCGGCATTGTCGATTGCCATCGCGGTGATTGGCTATAACAAAAGTTGCACTATTGCCAGGCCGGGCATTAAAGCGAAAGAGGAGCATATCGCCAAAATGATCGCCGAAGGGAAAGTGGCGTTTGGGCTTTCCGTTGAGCACGTCGAACACGCGATTCCGATGCTGATTAACCATCTGAAATAAAAGGCACGACTATGGATCTGTATATTCAGATTATCGTGGTGGCGTGCCTGACGGGTATGACATCGCTTCTGGCGCATCGCTCGGCGGCTGTTTTTCATGACGGTATCCGCCCAATCCTGCCACAATTGATTGAAGGCTATATGAACCGTCGTGAGGCGGGGAGTATCGCTTTTGGTCTGAGCATTGGTTTTGTGGCCTCGGTGGGGATCTCCTTTACCCTGAAAACTGGGCTACTCAACGCATGGCTACTCTTTCTTCCTACCGATATCCTCGGCGTACTGGCAATAAACAGCCTGATGGCGTTTGGTCTTGGCGCTATCTGGGGCGTGTTGATCCTTACCTGTCTGCTGCCGGTAAACCAGTTGCTGACCGCACTACCGGTAGATGTATTAGGTAGCCTTGGGGAATTAAGTTCGCCGGTGGTTTCTGCTTTTGCTCTCTTCCCGCTGGTGGCGATTTTCTACCAGTTTGGCTGGAAGCAAAGTCTGGTCGCCGCCGTGGTCGTGTTGATGACACGTGTAGTGGTGGTGCGTTTTTTCCCTCATCTTAACCCGGAGTCCATCGAAATCTTTATTGGCATGGTGATGCTGCTGGGGATAGCGATAACTCACGACCTGCGTCATCGTGATGAAAATGACATCGATGCCAGCGGGCTTTCGGTATTTGAAGAACGCACGTCGCGGATTATCAAAAACTTACCGTATATCGCCATCGTAGGGGCGCTGATTGCCGCCGTTGCCAGCATGAAGATTTTCGCTGGTAGTGAAGTGTCGATCTTCACTCTGGAGAAAGCGTACTCCGCAGGCGTAACGCCGGAACAATCGCAAACACTGATTAATCAGGCGGCACTGGCAGAATTTATGCGCGGGCTGGGGTTTGTGCCGTTGATTGCCACCACCGCGTTAGCCACTGGTGTGTATGCAGTTGCGGGCTTTACCTTTGTTTATGCGGTGGGCTATCTCTCGCCAAATCCGATGATTGCGGCGGTATTAGGCGCAGTGGTTATTTCGGTGGAAGTCCTGTTACTTCGTTCGATCGGCAAATGGCTG
This sequence comes from Escherichia sp. MOD1-EC7003, assembly GCF_002965065.1. GTDB lineage: Bacteria > Pseudomonadota > Gammaproteobacteria > Enterobacterales > Enterobacteriaceae > Escherichia. The sequence continues at coordinate 1,718 of NZ_PTRE01000238.1, read as the reverse complement.
GGGCGTTACCCGTCGGTGCGTAATGCGTCGGATAACATCCGTAACGCCATGAATATGCTGATGGAAGTGGCGTTGCTGGTTGGTTCGATTTTTGCAGCAATTAAAATGGCGGGCTATACCGGATTCTCTATCGCGGTAGCCATTTACTTCCTTAACGAATCTCTGGGCCGTCCGGTACAGAAAATGGCGGCACCGGTCGTAGCAGTAATGATCACCGGCATCCTGCTGAATGTTCTTTACTGGCTTGGTCTGTTTGTTCCAGCTTAAGGAAGGCACCTATGAAGACGTTTCCTCTGCAAAGCCTGACATTGTTGGAAGCGCAGAAAAAGCAGTTTGCGCTGGTGGATACCGTTTGCCGTCACTTTCCGGGCGCAGAGTTTCTTACCAGCGGTGATTTGGGTTTAACGCCGGGGCTGAATCAGCCTCGCGCCACCCAACGGGTTGAGCAGGTACTGGCCGATGTATTTCACGCACAGGCTGCGGCGCTGGTGCAGGGCGCGGGTACTGGAGCGATTCGCGCCGGGCTGGCGGCTTTGCTCAAGCCGGGGCAGCGTCTTCTGGTGCATGACGCGCCTGTTTACCCGACTACGCGCGTCATCATTGAGCAAATGGGGCTGACGCTTGTGATCGCCGATTTTAATGATTTGTCGGTGCTTAAGCAGGTTATCGCTGAACAGCAACCGGATGCCGCGCTGGTGCAGCATACGCGTCAGCAGCCGCAGGACAGCTATGTACTGGCAGATGTGCTGGCAACGTTGCGCACGACAGGTGTTCCAGCGTTAACCGATGACAACTATGCGGTGATGAAGGTAGCGCGAATCGGCTGCGAATGTGGTGCGAATGTGTCGACATTTTCCTGCTTCAAATTGTTTGGGCCAGAGGGGGTTGGCGCAGTGGTAGGCGATGCCGATGTTATTAATCGGATTCGCGCCACGCTCTACTCCGGCGGTAGCCAGATTCAGGGAGCGCAGGCATTAGAAGTGTTGCGTGGTCTGGTATTCGCGCCGGTGATGCACGCGGTGCAGGCGGGAGTATCTGAACGGTTGCTGGCCTTGCTCAACGGTGGTGCAGTGCCGGAAGTGAAAAGCGCCGTCATTGCCAATGCACAGTCGAAGGTATTGATTGTGGAGTTTCATCAGCCGATTGCCGCCAGAGTACTGGAAGAAGTGCAGAAACGTGGTGCGTTGCCTTACCCGGTCGGTGCGGAGTCGAAATATGAAATCCCGCCGCTCTTTTATCGACTTTCCGGAACGTTTCGCCAGGCGAATCCGCAGCTTGAACATTGTGCGATTCGCATTAACCCGAATCGCTGTGGTGAAGAGACGGTGCTGCGGATTTTGCGTGAGAGTATTGCCAGTATTTAATCTTGTGAACGATGTTTTCGAAAAGAATACAGAAACAAATACGCCCTCAGGTAACCCTGAGGGCATCGGGCAATTAAACCGGCGTTAGCCGATTCCTGTCAAAGACTTACTGTGCAGTAGGACCGCAACCGCCAATGATTTTAGAAATAGAAATTGCCGGGTGCAGCAGGTAGTCATAAGAGCAGTTCTTATCACGGTTTTCAATATGACCAGTACATGCAGTTAACGTAGCCAGTACCGCACCTACCAGTGCAACTTTAATAAATTTGTTCATTTACATTCCCTATGTATTATATACCCAATAAACCTCAAGATGCGGGTTTGAGTACCTGAAAGTGATCGTTTATTCGGGAT
>NZ_PTRE01000237.1 GCF_002965065.1 Escherichia sp. MOD1-EC7003 | reverse complement strand
GCGTAGCACTGCCGACTGAATAACACATCCCCGTCAATACGGTTCTTGCTGCACGCTTACGAAGAAAGTGGTTGCCCAAACGCTGTTTGAACCCGTCTGGATTGGCTGGAACGAAGAGACTTCAGGACTTGCCAGCGCCTGGTGGCGAGACGAGATTTTAGCAAATAGTGCGATCGCCGGTGTTTATGCAAAATCTGATGACGGAAAATCAGCCATTTAAAGAAAAATTATTATGACAAGCCTCTCATTCTCTTGTCATTTCACCCCTATTTAGGCACAATGCGCCGCTGTCAAAAAATGACTAAAAACCGACGTTTCATTAGCGTCGGTTATTTTTTGCTTCTGACCAATCATTCATACCAAGAGGCCGGGCTTCGTACCGGATAGATATTTACTAAAAATCGACAGTTGTTGTCGCTGAGGAATCCAAAAAAATGGGGCAATTTTTTGCTTACGCGACGGTTATCACCGTAAAGGAGAATGACCATGTCGCATAACGTTACTCCAAACACCTCTCGCGTGGAATTGCGTAAAACGCTTACGTTAGTTCCGGTTGTAATGATGGGCCTTGCCTATATGCAGCCGATGACGCTGTTTGATACTTTTGGTATCGTTTCAGGCCTCACGGATGGCCATGTGCCGACAGCCTATGCGTTCGCATTGATTGCGATCCTGTTTACGGCGCTGAGCTACGGGAAGCTGGTTCGTCGCTATCCTTCTGCTGGCTCTGCATACACTTACGCCCAGAAATCCATTAGCCCGACGGTTGGCTTTATGGTGGGTTGGTCTTCTCTGCTCGACTATCTGTTCGCGCCGATGATCAACATTCTGCTGGCGAAAATCTATTTTGAAGCTCTGGTGCCTTCCATCCCATCGTGGATATTTGTGGTGGCGCTGGTGGCCTTTATGACCGCCTTTAACCTGCGTAGTCTGAAATCCGTAGCGAACTTCAACACCGTAATCGTGGTGTTGCAGGTAGCGCTGATCGCGGTGATTCTGGGCATGGTTGTGTATGGCGTATTTGAAGGTGAAGGCGCGGGTACACTGGCGAGCACTCGTCCGTTCTGGTCTGGCGATGCGCATGTTATCCCGATGATTACCGGGGCGACAATCCTGTGCTTCTCCTTTACCGGTTTTGACGGCATCAGCAACCTGTCGGAAGAAACCAAAGATGCAGAGCGCGTGATCCCGCGTGCGATTTTCCTGACCGCGCTGATCGGCGGCATGATCTTCATCTTTGCAACTTACTTCCTGCAACTGTACTTCCCGGATATCTCTCGCTTTAAAGATCCGGATGCGTCACAGCCTGAAATCATGCTGTACGTTGCGGGCAAAGCGTTCCAGGTTGGCGCGCTGATCTTCTCTACCATTACTGTGCTGGCGTCCGGTATGGCGGCGCACGCAGGTGTAGCGCGTCTGATGTACGTAATGGGGCGTGACGGTGTGTTCCCGAAAAGCTTCTTCGGTTATGTACACCCGAAATGGCGTACTCCGGCGATGAACATCATCCTGGTTGGCGCGATTGCCCTGCTGGCAATCAACTTTGACCTGGTAATGGCAACGGCGCTGATTAACTTTGGTGCGCTGGTGGCGTTCACCTTCGTTAACCTGTCGGTTATCTCGCAGTTCTGGATCCGTGAGAAGCGTAACAAGACACTGAAAGATCACTTCCAGTATCTGTTCCTGCCGATGTGTGGTGCGCTGACCGTTGGTGCGCTGTGGGTTAACCTGGAAGAAAGTTCAATGGTTCTTGGTCTGATCTGGGCGGCAATCGGCCTGATTTACCTGGCTTGCGTAACCAAGAGCTTCCGCAATCCAGTTCCGCAGTACGAAGACGTTGCATAATCTTACAAGCCGGATGACATAATCATCCGGTTAAATCTCAAAAAGCCGGAGTTTATTGCTCCGGCTTTTTTGTGTGCGCCGGGCATGGCGCGTAGCGCCGTGACTGGCGCTGTTCTTCAACTGTGGTGGCTGAA
>NZ_PTRE01000236.1 GCF_002965065.1 Escherichia sp. MOD1-EC7003 | reverse complement strand
CGAGAACGTAGGCCAGCCGCAAACTCTGACGTTTATCCCGTGGTTTAGCTGGGCTAACCGGGGGGAAGGCGAAATGCGGATCTGGATGAATGAGGAAAAGTATTTCCATCCGTAGGTTGGATAAGGCGCTCGCGCCGCATCCAACGCAGGGGGCACATTGCCTGATGCGACGCTTAACGCGTCTTATCAGGCCTACGAGTCGGTGCGAGAACGTAGGCCAGCCGCAAACTCTGACGTTTATCCCGTGGTTTAGCTGGGCTAACCGGGG
>NZ_PTRE01000235.1 GCF_002965065.1 Escherichia sp. MOD1-EC7003 | reverse complement strand
GGTTTAGCTGGGCTAACCGGGGGGAAGGCGAAATGCGGATCTGGGTGAATGAGGAAAAGCATTGCCATCTGTAGGTTGGATAAGGCGCACGCGCCGCATCCAACGTAGGGCGCACATTGCCTGATGCGACGCTTAACGCGTCTTATCAGGCCTACGAGTCAGTGCGAGAACGTAGGCCAGCCGCAAACTCTGACGTTTATCCCGTGGTTTAGCTGGGCTAACCGGGG
>NZ_PTRE01000234.1 GCF_002965065.1 Escherichia sp. MOD1-EC7003 | reverse complement strand
ATCCAACGTAGGGGGCACATTGCCTGATGCGACGCTTAACGCGTCTTATCAGGCCTACGAGTCGGTGCGAGAACGTAGGCCAGCCGCAAACTCTGACGTTTATCCCGTGGTTTAGCTGGGCTAACCGGGGGGAAGGCGAAATGCGGATCTGGGTGAATGAGGAAAAGCATTGCCATCTGTAGGTTGGATAAGGCGCACGCGCCGCATCCAACGTAGGGCGCACATTGCCTGATGCGACGCTTAACGCGTCTTATCAGGCC
>NZ_PTRE01000233.1 GCF_002965065.1 Escherichia sp. MOD1-EC7003 | reverse complement strand
AATTAGCCCAGAACTTTTGCTACAACGCCCGCGCCAACGGTACGGCCGCCTTCACGGATTGCGAAACGCAGACCGTCGTCCATCGCGATCGGGTGGATCAGGGTAACAACCATTTTGATGTTGTCGCCCGGCATTACCATCTCTACGCCTTCCGGCAGTTCGATAGTACCCGTCACGTCAGTAGTACGGAAGTAGAACTGCGGACGGTAGCCTTTGAAGAACGGAGTATGACGACCGCCTTCATCTTTGGACAGAATGTACACTTCAGATTCGAACTTGGTGTGCGGCTTGATGGTGCCCGGCTTAGCCAGTACCTGACCACGTTCGATTTCTTCACGTTTGATACCACGCAGCAGAACACCTACGTTCTCACCAGCACGGCCTTCGTCCAGCAGTTTGCGGAACATTTCAACGCCAGTACAGGTAGACTTCTGAGTCTCTTTGATACCAACGATTTCAACTTCTTCACCCACTTTGATGATACCGCGTTCTACACGACCGGTAACAACGGTACCACGACCGGAGATGGAGAATACGTCTTCGATCGGCAACAGGAACGGCTTGTCAATCGCACGCTCTGGTTCCGGAATGTAGGAATCCAGGAAGCCAGCCAGTTCCAGGATTTTCGCTTCCCACTCTGCGTCGCCTTCCAGCGCTTTCAGAGCAGAACCACGAACGATCGGAGTGTCGTCGCCCGGGAAGTCGTACTGAGACAGAAGTTCACGAACTTCCATTTCAACCAGTTCCAGCAGCTCTTCGTCATCAACCATGTCGCATTTGTTCAGGAACACGATGATGTACGGAACGCCTACCTGACGACCCAGCAGGATGTGCTCACG
>NZ_PTRE01000232.1 GCF_002965065.1 Escherichia sp. MOD1-EC7003 | reverse complement strand
GATGGACATTATTTTTGTAGAGCCGGAGGAAACAGACCAGACGGTTTAAATGAGCCGGTTACTGCAGATGTGGACTTTTTATGTTTCATATCTCAAAACTGTAGGCGCTTTGCTTAATCCTTATGCAACTCCTGCGCTTTCATCTTCCATTGAATTTTTCATGTTGCTGCTAATCAGCCATAAAATCATTTGCAGATGCGCTCTGTCGAGGTAGTCTCATAAGGTTCGTTTATAGATCGACAGCAATGTGAGTTACCCTTTCCATACTAATTATAAAAAGACAGTACAAACAGGATCATTATGGACTCCACGCTCATCTCCACTCGTCCCGATGAAGGGACGCTTTCGTTAAGTCGCGCCCGACGAGCAGCGTTAGGCAGTTTTGCCGGTGCCGTCGTCGACTGGTATGATTTTTTACTCTATGGGATTACCGCCGCACTGGTGTTTAATCGCGAGTTTTTCCCGCAAGTAAGCCCGGCAATGGGAACTCTCGCTGCATTTGCCACCTTTGGGGTCGGTTTCCTTTTCCGTCCGCTCGGCGGTGTCATTTTCGGTCATTTTGGCGATCGTCTGGGACGTAAACGCATGTTAATGCTAACCGTCTGGATGATGGGCATCGCGACAGCCTTGATTGGTATTCTTCCTTCATTCTCGACCATTGGGTGGTGGGCCCCCATTTTACTGGTGACGCTGCGCGCCATTCAGGGATTTGCCGTCGGTGGAGAATGAGGAGGCGCAGCGTTGCTTTCTGTTGAAAGCGCGCCGAAAAATAAAAAAGCCTTTTACAGTAGCGGCGTACAAGTTGGCTACGGTGTGGGTTTACTGCTTTCAACCGGACTGGTTTCACTGATCAGTATGATGACGACTGACGAACAGTTTTTAAGCTGGGGTTGGCGCATTCCTTTCCTGTTTAGCATCGTACTGGTGCTGGGAGCATTGTGGGTGCGTAATGGCATGGAGGAGTCCGCGGAATTTGAACAACAGCAACATAATCAAGCGACAGCGAAAAAGCGCATCCCGGTTATCGAGGCTCTGTTACGACATCCCGGAGCCTTCCTGAAGATTATTGCGCTACGACTGTGCGAATTGCTGACGATGTACATCGTTACCGCCTTTGCGCTTAACTATTCAACTCAGAATATGGGATTACCGCGCGAACTTTTCCTTAATATCGGTTTGTTAGTCGGTGGATTAAGCTGCCTGACAATTCCTTGTTTTGCCTGGCTTGCCGATCGTTTTGGTCGCCGTAGGGTTTATATCACAGGTGCGTTAATCGGAACGTTGAGCGCATTTCCTTTCTTTATGGCGCTTGAAGCTCAATCTATTTTCTGGATAATTTTCTTCTCCATAATGTTGGCAAACATTGCGCATGACATGGTGGTGTGTGTGCAACAACCGATGTTTACCGAAATGTTTGGTGCCAGTTATCGCTATAGTGGTGCTGGAGTCGGATATCAGGTTGCCAGTGTGGTTGGCGGTGGATTTACACCTTTTATTGCCGCTGCACTCATCACTTATTTTGCCGGAAACTGGCATAGCGTCGCCATTTATTTGCTGGCGGGATGCCTGATTTCCGCAATGACCGCTTTGTTAATGAAAGACAATCCACGCTCTTGATAGCCTGGCGAAGATCATCCGATCTTCGCCTTACACTTTTGTTTCATATTCCTGTGACATACTATCGGAAGTGCGGTAATTGTATGGAACAGGAGACACACATGAATAATAAGGGCTCCGGTCTGACCCCAGCTCAGGCACTGGATAAACTCGACGAACTGTATGAGCAATCTGTAGTTGCTTTACGTAATGCCATTGGCAACTATATTAAAAATGGCGAATTACCTGATGAAAATGCCCGTAAACAAGGTCTTTTTGTCTATCCATCACTGACCGTAACCTGGGACGGTAGTACAACAAATCCCCCCAAAACACGCGCGTTTGGACGTTTTACTCACGCAGGCAGCTACACCACTACGATTACTCGCCCTACTCTCTTTCATTCGTATCTCAATGAACAACTAACGTTGCTGTATCAGGATTATGGTGCGCATATCTCCGTGCAACCCTCGCTGCATGAAATCCCTTATCCTTATGTCATTGATGGCTCTGAATTGACACTTGACCGCTCAATGAGCGCCGGGTTAACTCGCTACTTCCCAACAACAGAACTGGCGCAAATTGGCGATGAAACTGCAGATGGCATTTATCATCCAACGGAATTTTCCCCGCTATCGCATTTTGATGCACGCCGGGTCGATTTTTCCCTCGCGCGGTTGCGCCATTATACCGGTACGCCAGTGGAACATTTTCAGCCGTTCGTCTTGTTTACCAACTACACACGTTATGTGGATGAATTCGTTCGTTGGGGATGCAGTCAGATCCTCGATCCTGATAGCCCTTATATTGCCCTGTCTTGTGCTGGCGGGAACTGGATCACCGCCGAAACCGAAGCGCCAGAAGAAGCCATTTCCGACCTTGCATGGAAAAAACACCAGATGCCTGCATGGCATTTAATTACCGCCGATGGTCAGGGTATTAGTCTGGTGAATATTGGCGTGGGACCGTCAAATGCTAAAACTATCTGCGATCATCTGGCGGTGCTACGCCCGGATGTCTGGTTGATGATAGGTCACTGTGGTGGCTTACGTGAAAGCCAGGCCATTGGAGATTATGTACTTGCGCACGCTTACTTACGCGATGACCACGTTCTTGATGCCGTTTTGCCGCCCGATATTCCTATTCCGAGCATTGCTGAAGTGCAACGTGCGCTTTATGACGCGACCAAACTGGTCAGCGGCAGACCGGGTGAAGAAGTCAAACAGCGGCTACGTACTGGCACTGTGGTAACCACAGATGACAGAAACTGGGAGTTACGTTATTCAGCTTCTGCACTTCGTTTTAACTTAAGCCGTGCCGTGGCAATTGATATGGAAAGTGCAACCATTGCCGCGCAAGGATATCGTTTCCGCGTGCCATATGGGACACTGCTGTGTGTTTCAGATAAACCGTTACATGGTGAGATTAAACTTCCCGGTCAGGCTAACCGTTTTTATGAAGGCGCTATTTCCGAACACCTGCAAATTGGCATTCGGGCGATCGATTTGCTGCGTGCAGAAGGCGACCGACTGCATTCACGTAAATTACGAACCTTTAATGAGCCGCCGTTCCGGTAATAAGTTCTGTTCCTTTTTATCAGGAATAGATGTAAAGGATTTATACTCTAAATAATTCGAGTTGCAGGAAGGCGGCAAGCGAGTGAATCCCCAGGAGCTTACATAAGTAAGTGACTGGGGGGAGCGAACGCAGTCGCAGCACATGCAACTTGAAGTATGACGAGTATAGTCAATCATCAAGCAAAGAGTCCGCGATAAACGTGGGCTGTTTGCTTCCCTGGATGGATGCGAGTTTTATTCTCGTCTTAATGATACCTACATATTAAAATCCTGTGTGCATTCAATTTTTATAACGATAATAATCAACTAATCCAGACCTCTTGCCATAATAATTTTATGATGACTAATCTGAGACAATATTGGGTTTTATAAAATCAAATCCAGGTTTATATTGTCAGAATATTTTTATTTCTAATAGACGAATTTTTTTATGTTATGATATAATATGTTGAATAGACGTATGTTATCAACTTGCCAGTAATGTAAATAAATTTTCGAGGAGATCATTCCAGTGGGACGTAAATGGGCCAATATTGTTGCAAAAAAAACGGCTAAAGACGGTGCAACGTCTAAAGTTTATGCAAAGTTCGGTGTAGAAATCTATGCTGCAGCCAAACAAGGTGAACCCGATCCAGAATTAAACACATCTTTAAAATTCGTTATTGAACGTGCGAAGCAGGCACAAGTTCCAAAGCACGTTATTGATAAAGCAATTGATAAAGCCAAAGGTGGTGGAGATGAAACGTTCGTGCAGGGACGTTATGAAGGCTTTGGTCCAAATGGCTCAATGATTATTGCCGAGACCTTGACTTCAAATGTTAACCGAACGATTGCTAACGTTCGCACAATTTTCAATAAAAAAGGCGGCAATATCGGAGCGGCAGGTTCTGTCAGCTATATGTTTGACAATACGGGAGTGATTGTATTTAAAGGGACAGACCCTGACCGTATTTTTGAAATTTTGCTTGAAGCTGAGGTTGATGTTCGTGATGTGACCGAAGAAGAAGGTAACATTGTTATTTATACTGAACCTACTGACCTTCATAAAGGAATCGCGGCTCTAAAAGCAGCGGGAATCACTGAGTTCTCAACAACAGAATTAGAAATGATTGCTCAATCTGAAGTTGAACTTTCACCAGAAGATTTAGAAATCTTTGAAGGGCTTGTTGATGCTCTTGAAGATGACGATGATGTACAAAAAGTTTATCACAACGTCGCAAATCTCTAATTATACTTTAAAGAAATCTGTCTTTATGGCAGATTTCTTTAATTTCATATAATTCTCATGAAAAATATAATACGCAACCTGTCATATTGATTATAAAAATCCCCGCCCCCAGAGAAATAACATTTATTGAAATTCCAGGTCTTCTTTTCCTGATTACAGAAGAAAAAGTGGCAATTATGTGTAGTTTCCCGATAAGGACGCGACAGCGACATCCCACATCAGGTATTTTTCTCTTTACCTTTATACGGTGCAGTATAGAACAGCGTTTCAGACCTTACGAACCGTGATGTCTGTTGGGGCAACTGGCTCACTGAACCGTGAGGCTCGGTTAAAGGCACGAAACACAGGCATCAAAAAACCCGGCCAGCTTTTACAAGATGACCGGGTAAAAATAATTTCTATTTTTTAACTGCCTTGAGACTCATAAAGATGTCTCAAGACTAAAATTTGGCTCCTCTGACTGGACTCGAACCAGTGACATACGGATTAACAGTCCGCCGTTCTACCGACTGAACTACAGAGGAATCGTGAGAACGAGGCGAATATTAGCGATGCCCGTCCGTAATGTCAAAGCCTGTTTTTTAATTTGAAATCGTTTGCTGAAATAATCTGCATTTTGTCGTTTATTCGTAAGCGTGCAGCAAGAACCGTATTGACGGGGATGTGTTATTCAGTCGGCAGTGCTACG
>NZ_PTRE01000231.1 GCF_002965065.1 Escherichia sp. MOD1-EC7003 | reverse complement strand
TGGACATTATTTTTGTAGAGCCGGAGGAAACAGACCAGACGGTTTAAATGAGCCGGTTACCATCATTCTAACGCCCCGTCATGGCTTTAGTTTGCCTGTCTGTAACCTTGACATTTCTATACATCGAGGTGCGCAAACACCTCAGAATTTCCCGTGATCATATTCAGCAATTGCAAGGTTTTTTGCGCGTTCCGGGCTTCGTCCGTCCATTTTATTTGGACGGAATTTTGGACGGATTTTTTGGACGGATGAAACGGGGCTATAGCTATGTAATGGGCTAAAGAAATCTTCTGGCAGGTGTGCAAAAACCCTGGCATTTCTTAGCATCTTGCGTACCAGCGTAACACGTGGAAAGCCGCTGATACCTGATATTCAGCCCTCTGAAACCTTAATATTTCTATATATCAACGTGCGCTGTCAACGCCAAGATTATTGGCCGTTTTTCGCCATTTTTAATGTCCGCTATTGGTCATTA
>NZ_PTRE01000230.1 GCF_002965065.1 Escherichia sp. MOD1-EC7003 | reverse complement strand
GGTAATGACTCCAACTCATTGATAGTGTTTTATGTTCAGATAATGCCCGATGACTTTGTCATGCAGCTCCACCGATTTTGAGAACGACAGCGACTTCCGTCCCAGCCGTGCCAGGTGCTGCCTCAGATTCAGGTTATGCCGCTCAATTCGCTGCGTATATCGCTTGCTGATTACGTGCAGCTTTCCCTTCAGGCGGGATTCATACAGCGGCCAGCCATCCGTCATCCATATCACCACGTCAAAGGGTGACAGCAGGCTCATAAGACGCCCCAGCGTCGCCATAGTGCGTTCACCGAATACGTGCGCAACAACCGTCTTCCGGAGACTGTCATACGCGTAAAACAGCCAGCGCTGGCGCGATTTAGCCCCGACATAGCCCCACTGTTCGTCCATTTCCGCGCAGACGATGACGTCACTGCCCGGCTGTATGCGCGAGGTTACCGACTGCGGCCTGAGTTTTTTAAGTGACGTAAAATCGTGTTGAGGCCAACGCCCATAATGCGGGCAGTTGCCCGGCATCCAACGCCATTCATGGCCATATCAATGATTTTCTGGTGCGTACCGGGTTGAGAAGCGGTGTAAGTGAACTGCAGTTGCCATGTTTTACGGCAGTGAGAGCAGAGATAGCGCTGATGTCCGGCGGTGCTTTTGCCGTTACGCACCACCCCGTCAGTAGCTGAACAGGAGGGACAGCTGATAGAAACAGAAGCCACTGGAGCACCTCAAAAACACCATCATACACTAAATCAGTAAGTTGGCAGCATCACCG
>NZ_PTRE01000229.1 GCF_002965065.1 Escherichia sp. MOD1-EC7003 | reverse complement strand
GGGATGTGATGTGTCAGAGCAACTGGAGCTTATCAGCAGCGCCTTTAAGGTTATCGAAACACACCGTCCGAAACTGGCCTGTTGCCGGTGCGACCATATCGTGCAGGCACCGGTGCCTTCAAAACCCATTGCACGCAGTTATGCCGGAGCGGGGCTCCTGGCCAATTTCGTCACCGGAAAATATGCAGACCATCTGCCGTTATACCGCCAGTCAGAGATATACCGCCGTCAGGGTGTGGAGCTGAGCCGTGCCACACTGGGGCGCTGGACTGGTGCCGTTGCTGAACTACTGGAGCCGCTGTATGACGTCCTGCGCCAGTATGTGCTGATGCCCGGTAAAGTCCATGCTGATGATATCCCCGTCCCGGTCCAGGAGGCGGG
>NZ_PTRE01000022.1 GCF_002965065.1 Escherichia sp. MOD1-EC7003 | reverse complement strand
AACTGGCGCCATCAATACCGGAAAGGTGGCCTGCTGCCTTCCGGAAAAAATATGCCGGCACTGCTTCCCGTGACGTTAACGCCGGAGCCGGATAATAAAATCCCGGCCCCCGCACAGGAACCAGAGCAGATAAATACACCGTCCGACAGTCTGTGTTGTGAGCTGGTTCTGCCGGCCGGAACTCTCAGGCTTAAAGGTAAACTGACGCCGGCGTTATTACAGACACTTATCCGCGAAATGAAAGGGAGCAGCCACTGATGATATCTCTCCCTGCCGGTTCGCGTATCTGGCTGGTTGCCGGTATCACCGATATGCGAAATGGTTTTAACGGCCTGGCATCAAAAGTTCAGAACGTCCTGAAGGATGACCCGTTCTCCGGACACCTGTTCATCTTCCGCGGACGCCGGGGTGACCAGATAAAAGTGTTGTGGGCTGACAGTGACGGACTGTGCCTCTTCACCAAACGCCTGGAGCGGGGCCGCTTCGTCTGGCCAGTCACCCGTGACGGCAAGGTGCACCTTACTCCGGCTCAGTTATCCATGCTTCTTGAAGGTATCAACTGGAAGCACCCGAAACGAACGGAACGCGCTGGAATCCGCATATAACCCGTTGTAAAGTGAGGATATGGACACCTCACTTGCTCATGAGAACGCCCGCCTGCGGGCACTGTTGCAGACGCAACAGGACACCATACGCCAGATGGCTGAATACAACCGCCTGCTCTCACAGCGGGTGGCGGCTTATGCTTCCGAAATCAACCGGCTGAAGGCGCTGGTTGCGAAACTGCAACGTATGCAGTTCGGTAAAAGCTCAGAAAAACTTCGTGCAAAAACCGAACGGCAGATACAGGAAGCACAGGAGCGAATCAGCGCACTTCAGGAAGAAATGGCGGAAACGCTGGGTGAGCAATATGACCCGGTACTGCCATCCGCCCTGCGCCAGTCTTCAGCCCGTAAACCGTTACCGGCCTCACTTCCCCGTGAAACCCGGGTTATCCGGCCGGAAGAGGAATGCTGTCCTGCCTGTGGTGGTGAACTCAGTTCTCTGGGATGTGATGTGTCAGAGCAACTGGAGCTTATCAGCAGCGCCTTTAAGGTTATCGAAACACAACGTCCGAAACTGGCCTGTTGCCGGTGCGACCATATCGTGCAGGCACCGGTGCCTTCAAAACCCATTGCACGCAGTTATGCCGGAGCGGGGCTCCTGGCCCATGTCGTCACCGGAAAATATGCAGACCATCTGCCGTTATACCGCCAGTCAGAGATATACCGCCGTCAGGGTGTGGAGCTGAGCCGTGCCACACTGGGGCGCTGGACTGGTGCCGTTGCTGAACTACTGGAGCCGCTGTATGACGTCCTGCGCCAGTATGTGCTGATGCCCGGTAAAGTCCATGCTGATGATATCCCCGTCCCGGTCCAGGAGGCGGGCAGCGGTAAAACCCGGACAGCCCGGCTGTGGGTCTACGTCCGTGATGACCGTAACGCCGGTTCACAGATGCCCCCGGCGGTCTGGTTCGCGTACAGTCCGGACCGGAAAGGTATCCATCCACAAAATCACCTGGCCGGTTACAGCGGTGTGCTTCAGGCCGATGCTTACGGTGGTTACCGGGCGTTATACGAATCCGGCAGAATAACGGAAGCCGCGTGTATGGCTCATGCCCGGAGAAAAATCCACGATGTGCATGCAAGAGCGCCCACCGACATCACCACGGAAGCCCTGCAGCGTATCGGTGAACTGTATGCCATCGAGGCAGAGGTCCGGGGCTGTTCAGCAGAACAGCGTCTGGCGGCAAGAAAAACCAGAGCCGCGCCACTGATGCAGTCACTGTATGACTGGATACAGCAACAGATGAAAACACTGTCGCGTCACTCAGATACGGCAAAAGCGTTCGCATACCTGCTGAAACAGTGGGATGCACTGAACGTGTACTGCAGTAATGGCCAGGTGGAAATCGACAACAACATCGCAGAGAACGCCTTACGGGGAGTGGCCGTAGGCCGGAAAAACTGGATGTTCGCGGGTTCCGACAGCGGTGGTGAACATGCGGCGGTGTTGTACTCGCTGATCGGCACATGCCGTCTGAACAATGTGGAGCCAGAAAAGTGGCTGCGCTACGTCATTGAACATATCCAGGACTGGCCGGCAAACCGGGTACGCGATCTGTTGCCCTGGAAAGTTGATCTGAGCTCTCAGTAAATATCAATACGGTTCTGACGAGCCGCTTAC
>NZ_PTRE01000228.1 GCF_002965065.1 Escherichia sp. MOD1-EC7003 | reverse complement strand
GCAGCGTTTTTGACGAGTAGCCATTGCGGGTATTAGAGCCTTTTTCAGGCGCATTTTTCTCATGCCCGAGATGGTCAGTCAGCTCTGCATTGAGCGCCGTTTCAACGGTCAGCTTAGTCAGCATACGGGAAAACTGGTTAAGATCAGCTTCGGTTTTAAGGCCCTTAGCCAGTTCAGCCGCCAGCGCTTTGAGTTTATTTTCGTCCATAATTTGCCTGTCTCCGGTGTTGGAGTGAACATATCAAAAACAGGCAGATACACAATTCAAATTACAGTCTCGTGTTAAATCTTGTTAACAAAGTATGCTCCGGCCCTAGGGGATTTGTGATGTCTGTCAGTCTGCTTTAGGGGAGACTCTTTCCATCCGGTAGTTCCCTTCCTCCCCGGCAGCGATTTTTTGAACTTTTTCTTCACCCGTTGATCTTCTTCTTATATTTCATTTTATTCGGGTCTGTTATGGTTCTTTCTGATTGTTATTCATGGGCTAACGAGCCATCTGGACATGCTCGTCTCGGTGATCCGCGTCGTACACGACGCCTTGTATCACTGGCCTCTTCTCTCGCTCAGCATGCCGGTCTCTCTATTGTGAAATCATCCCACTCCACTGCTCAGGTTGAAGGTGCGTACCGCCTGATACGTAACCCGTCTGTGTCCCCGGAAGTCATTGCCGAAGCCGGATTTACCGCCACTGCAAGGGCATGTGAGGCACATCCGCTGCTCCTCGCACTGGAAGCCCCCCCCCATTAACTTCAGCCACAGTACGGCATTTGATGACCATGGGAATACCACCACTAACCCGAAGATGCGTGGGCTGCTGGCTCACTCTGTCCTGATGTACGCCCCCGACAGCGCCCTGCCAGTCGGTCTTATCGAACAGCAGTGCTGGAGTCGGGCCACGGACAGCGCTTCGTGGTGCGTGCAGCTGGCCGAAAATGAAGGAGTGAAGTTCTGGCTCAATGTGCTGACTGAACTGAAAAACCGCGG
>NZ_PTRE01000227.1 GCF_002965065.1 Escherichia sp. MOD1-EC7003 | reverse complement strand
TCGTCCATAATTTGCCTGTCTCCGGTGTTGGAGTGAACATATCAAAAACAGGCAGATACACAAATCTGTGTACAGGCTCCTGTCCAACTGGCTGTCGCCAGTTGTCGAACCCCGGTCGGGGCTTCTCATCCCCCCGGTATGTGCAAAATGCGAAAAAAAAGCCCGTACTTTCGCACGAGCTCTTCTTTAAATATGGCGGTGAGGGGGGGATTGACTCGCTTCGCTCGCCCTGCGGGC
>NZ_PTRE01000226.1 GCF_002965065.1 Escherichia sp. MOD1-EC7003 | reverse complement strand
GAACCAGACGCGTATTACGCAGATGGACAGCCAGATTTTATCTCTGTACGCCAAAGGTATGACCACGCGCGAAATCGTCGCCACGTTCAAAGAAATGTACGACGCGGATGTATCGCCCACGCTGATATCTAAAGTCACCGACGCCGTAAAAGAGCAGGTCACTGAGTGGCAAAACCGACAGCTGGATGCGCTGTATCCCATTGTTTATATGGACTGCATTGTCGTCAAAGTCCGTCAGAATGGCAGCGTGATTAACAAAGCGGTGTTCCTGGCGCCAGGTATCAACACCGAAGGCCAGAAAGAATTACTGGGTATGTGGCTGGCCGAAAATGAAGGCGCAAAGTTCTGGCTGAGTGTGCTGACAGAGCTTAAAAATCGCGGTCTTCAGGACATTCTGATTGCCTGCGTGGACGGTCTGAAGGGCTTCCCGGATGCGATAAACAGCGTCTACCCGCAGACTCACATCCAGCTGTGCATCATCCATATGGTGCGTAACAGCCTGAAATACGTGTCCTGGAAGGACTATAAAGCCGTCACCAGCGGGTTAAAAGCAGTTTATCAGGCCCCGACCGAAGAGGCGGCGCTGATGGCGCTGGATGCGTTCGCGGGAGAATGGGACGATAAATATCCACAAATCAGCAAAAGCTGGCGTGCACACTGGGAAAACCTGAATACCTTCTTCGGCTACCCGCCGGATATCCGTAAGGCTATCTACACCACGAACGCGATAGAATCGCTGAACAGTGTGATCCGTGCGGCGATAAAGAAACGCAAAGTGTTCCCGACAGATGACTCGGTGCGGAAGGTCGTGTATCTGGCGATCAAGGATGCGTCGAAAAAATGGAGTATGCCGATCCAGAACTGGCGGCTGGCAATGAGTCGTTTTATTATCGAGTTCGGTGACCGCCTGAGCGATCACCTTTAATACAGTGGCAGTTACACAGAATTACTGACAGGCTCCAATTGAATAATTGAAAACCGGGGATATTTTATCCCCGGATAATATATTAAAATATTCCTGTCTTAAGAAATTTTTCTTTCACTCCGCCCCACGGATCATCCATTAAATATTGGGGTTCTATAGGCGCATTTGTGTTTACAAAAGTGAACCGATAATACACCTCATCACCTTCACATATTTCATAATAAAGAGAATATAACTCCTTATCTAAAGATAAAGTTATTTTTATTTTTTCCGCTGCTGATGCAACTTCAATAATATTTCTATCTGTAACGGAAAAAGGAACAGCAATACAACGTTGACTATTTTCATCCATTACAAATTTATCAGCCAGTTCTAAACGTACATTTGCACCAAACGCATCTTCAGGCAAGGGATCAAAGATAACATAATCTTTGTGTAGAACAGCCCCTTGTGCAATGTTCCCCTTTCCCCATTGACTGAGGGCCTCATCGAAACCCCTAGAGCGAACTAGTATCTGGCTATGAGATATAAGTAAATCAACACATTGATTATTAATCATTCCACAATCACCTTAACTTTTGTACCATCAGGAAGATCAGACAATACATCCCCGATACTGGAGTCAGCGCCCAGGGCAAGATTACGAAAGCCCGCTCCCCGCAAGGACTGACGCGAGGTAGTTTCCTGTCCATGGCTGCTTTTCTCATCTTACGTCTTAACCCTGCCTTGAATACCTTATCATTCGTCAAAATATTAATAGCGATGTGCCGTATCCCTGAAAATAATTCTGCTGCGTTTCCTCTTCTTATTTTGCAGTCGTCTTCATTCATTACCACGTCCAGACGCCAGTGCAGCTTATTCTCCACGTGCCAGTGATTTCGGATCGCTGTGGCGAACTTCTCTGCGGTTAAATCAGCAGAACTGATATAATACCTGACCGTCATTTCTGGCTCTTTCTTTTGTTCTGCTATTATTGACCGAAAGGAGACTGCCACGCATAATTTTTTCAGTCCTTTCCATTCAAACGTGAAATCAATAGTTTCCCCAAAATCCTCTATATCTTCCCAGCCTTCTGCACCAGAAATGACGGCGCAAATAGTCAACAGAAGAATATCCGACAATTTATGTTCCACTTTCCAGGCTTGTCTGTAATCGGGGATAATAGAAATATGTTCCATCAATTTTTTAAGTTCCATTTTGTTCCCCTTATTTAGGTAAGGAGTATTTAATCATGTATAAGCAATAAAAAACAGCCTCAGGTAATAAGGAATATCTCAATTATTGAACATAAAATGCGAATTGTTTAGTACAAAAAAGCAGCGTTACGTGAGTAGGCCGCCGGAACCTCCCCGGCAGCCTCTCGCAGAACCGTACGTGAAACTCTCGCTTCATACGGCTCCCGTCAGGCAAACGCACTTTCCGGCCCTGCTTTCCAGTGGGCAAATAATTCCGGCTTCTCTTTTGACAGTCTTTCCATTAACTGACATGCCTTCGTCTTGCGATAACGCAGGGTTTTGTATTTCTTTCTCGCCCAGCTTATCAGCGTCAGGTTTAAGTAGACGATCTTCGTTTTCTCCGGATGTAATTCCAGTCCGCATTCCTGAAAACGCACTGCCAGCTTATCCCGCAATTCCTCTGCCTGCTGTTTATTCACACAATGGACCAGCCCGTCATCTGCATAACGGCACCAGGGAACGCCCGGATAACGCAACGTCAGCCATTTGTCGAACACATAATGCAGAAATAAATTCGCCAGTACCGGGCTTATTACTCCACCCTGTGGCGTACCTTTATTTCGTTCCCTCTGTGTTCCATCCGGCATCTGTATCGGCGCTGTCAGCCACCGGCGAATAAACAGTCTTACCCATTTATCCGCACAATGTTTGTCCAC
>NZ_PTRE01000225.1 GCF_002965065.1 Escherichia sp. MOD1-EC7003 | reverse complement strand
CATGTTGGGTGGAGCGGACAATCCAAATGGTGAATTACTGTCTTATATCATTGGCGCTGACATAAACCACTTCCTGAATATAGCGATAACTGTAAGATACCCGACGCATTTCCATAAGATGGGCTTCGCTACAGGCAGCGCCTTGCCATCTTTCCAGCTCCTGCAGTGCCTCTTTCCCTTGTGTCGCGACCTTATTGGCCCGAATAGCGACGCGGGAGGAATAGGTATCCAGCTCTTCAATAAACGATGTTTCTACCTGCTGATGGGCCAGCCAGATGCTTAAGCCGACAGGCAGCAATACTGAAAGAATCAGTACTCCCGAAATAAGGCCGACCAGATGTCGTGTTCTCACCAGTATGTCCTTATTAACACCGTGTAGGGGAAGTATATCTGATTGTGAAAAAAGGCTGGCAGGAGATAAGGAGGTAGAGCCGGTATTTCATGAAGTGATGGGTGGAAACGATCGTTGTCATTTGACCAGGCGCAGAGCTTTACACCGGGTATGTACTCCTGACTTAACATGTTGATTCGGCGCGAGCAAGGGTGAAAATATCGTAAAAAGACAGTTCACCTTTCCGGACGATCATTCTTTGCAGTTGTTCTTTATGAACATCCGCGACCCGTGGCGAATTCAATATGGCTTCAACCAGGGCGGTAGGCACAAAGCGCGTGTTGTACCATTCGCCGTTATAGCAAACGCGGAAATCCAGCACGTCGATATCTTCATAGCGGTAGCGCGGGTAGATATCGAAGAAGAAGAAACCATTAAGCAGGACAAATAATACGACCAGTAGCCAGACTGAGCCTGACAACGTTTCGGACTGCAACATCACCACCAGGGTGGCGAAAAAAGCAACGTACATGCCGATAAACAGCCCCGGATGTTTACGGATAAAACTGATACTAAAGCGGGGTTTGTTGTCGCGTTTTTCGCGGGTATTCAGAGACTCAATCGTTTCGGTCAGCAGGCGTTGTATTTCGGTCATCGTTTGCCTTCGTGGTATCTGCAACTTTCCAGGGAACACCCTATTTTAACGGGAAATAGTAGAGGAAAAGTAACGGATTTGCCATGATTTTGCATAACATTTGCTAAAATTTAGTTACAATTTTTTAATGAGTCTGGCCCACGACAACGTTGTCCGGGACATCTTTTTTATGACAACTGCACCAGAGGCTACCATGACGTTATCACCAATGGTTACACCTGGGGGGATGACCGCACGTCCACCAATCCAGACATTATTACTGATGCGAATAGGGCAGACATCAAGCAAGCATCACGCAATCGCAGTTGGCGAAAAAATTATTACCGAGAAAAATGTTATAGCCATAGTCACAGCGAAACGTTGGCTCAATATAAGCCTCTGTCACCGTACCGAATAAATCAGTGAGAATTTGCTGGCGTAATGTGTGCTCTTCTGCCAGGGAATGATTGTATCGGTGAATAAGCTGACGAGCGCGCAGGCGATCGCGAGATAACGTCTCATCTGCCGATCGATACAACTCACCAGCAATCATCTTTTCTTTTTCTGTACTCATTACTGACCTACGGCTGCTGAAAATGCGGCAACACAGTAAGACGGAAAGTCAGTGAAGAGAACGTTCCCATTACGTCTGTGTGATGAAGATCACATAGGGTATGCCTTCATGGCGAAAAGTATAAAATTCTTAATAAACAGCCAGTTATAGCTCCGAAAGCAAATTATTTAATTAGCGAATAAATTTCCATACTGAGGAAGGGATCTTGTCGTACAGTTTATTCATGGTCAATTCGGCGAGGCGGTGATCTGCGGCTGAGTAAAATACAGCCAGTTCATTATCTGATAATTCGTATTTATTTTTCTCGATAACACGCTCCAGTGTGTCAATTGTCTGACAACGACGCAAACGCATTAAATAATCAGTTTTCGTTAAAGGTTTTTCTGACATACTTCTACCTATGGTTGTAATAATTCTAACAAGATAAACTCGCAGGATTCTCTTTCGTCGCATTGACAAAACAACGGAATAGTCGATTGCCTGATTTCCGCCATTTCTGAAGAACCTGCATATTAATACCATAATTGCTGAACAACATAAAGGTGTTATCCAGATATTCGTCGATTTGCTCAATGAGCTTATTGTCTTCATTATACTTAATTTTGTAATTAAGTGCGAAGGTTGCAATATGCTCAATCAGTTCATTCAACTGGAGGTTGATCTCCGAGGTTGGGTCGTTAACCCAGCCATGATTGCTTTCTTCAAGGTTTGCAAGGCAGTCATGATACAGGGTTTCACAGAGAAACTTAAGCTGTGCGATATCATGTCTTTTGGGTGAGTATTCATCCATAACGCGTCCCCTTCTTAGCGGTTGAACTAACGGACACCTTTCGGGATGGAAAAAACTTACTGACCTGGACTTGCCTTCTCGTTTGTTAGCTTAACTATAAGCCACTCTTTGCAGGTTTTCATCGCATTATTACGAAAAATTACAATCAGGAAGGAAGCGGGATAGGACTCACTTTTTCATACTGGCACTAACCCGCAGCAGGTAAAAGCAGTTTGCTCGATTTGTTCATAACATTTCAGGATTATCACCAGATGAAATTAGTCATGCTAATACCATGAATACTCTGAATATGACGTAATAACCGATGGATGAATAAAGAATTACCGCAAATAATTAAGAAAAGCCTCTAAATGATTATGGATTATTAAATCTATTGGCGCTACTTAATCTAAATTAACTAACAATAAGTATTCTTTATGAATTTTATGCGAAGTTAATACTGGTTTTCGTATGAAATCCTGAGTTGATTGTTCAATTACTCCTTAATGTTTGTAGGTTATGTATATAAAAAAGGCCGCTGCGCGCTGAGGAATCCCCAGTAATGGGCGGGTAAAAAAAGACAGGCATAGAGTTTTGTGATCT
>NZ_PTRE01000224.1 GCF_002965065.1 Escherichia sp. MOD1-EC7003 | reverse complement strand
TCTCTGCAATCTATTGAAATTGCCTGTTTTTGTAGGTCGGATAAGGCGTTCACGCCGCATCCGACATGAGCAACGCGCACGTTGTCAACAATCTGATATGCTGACCCAAAGGGCGGCATATCAGAATGATGACAAACGTAAAATTGCCTGATGCGCTACGCTTATCAGGCCTACGTAATCTTTGCAATCTATTGAAATTGCCTGTTTTTGTAGGTCGGATAAGGCGTTCACGCCGCATCCAACATGAGCAACGCGCACGTTGTCAACAATCTGAAAAATGCCATCCTTCGGGCTGGCATTTTTTATGGCTCAATCACCAGCGGCCGGACGCGCCGCCACCGCCAGAAGAACCGCCCCCGCCGCTAAATCCGCCGCCACTTGAGCCGCCACCGGAAGAGGATGAAGAAGAACCTTTTCTTGAGGCTCTTTCTTTACTAAGCGTCTTGTATTTGGCACGTAGCTTTTTATTAACGATAAGCCAAAAAATAAGCAGCGCTACGATCGCAAAAGGCGTTAACATACCGCAGGCAACGATTAAATTCGTCCATGGTCCAGGCTCGGCAACATAGAGGAATACCATCCCGTAAATGGCGCCAGTGAGTGCTATCCAGAGAAGATTTGACGGATCGGTAAAAACAATGAAATATGAAAGCACCGCCAACAATATAATTATAGCAAGCGATAATGGAATAGGGGGATTGATACTGTAGTAATTCCCCCTGTCTTCCGGTAATTCACCATTTAACAGAAGTGCGCCGATATTTTCGCTTGCCAGTGTTAACCCCCCTATAAGGTCATCACTTTTGAAAGCAGGGATCAATATATCACGGATAATCTTCGCCGCTTGCAGGTCGGTAACCACCCCTTCCAGCCCGTAGCCAACTTCAATACGGACAGCATGATCTTCCCAGGCAACCAGAAGTAAAATACCATCGTTTCGCTGCTTATCTCCCAGTTTCCAGCTATCAAAAACGCGTGTTGCATATTGTTCAATGGTATCGTCTCCGGTGGATGGCACTATTAATACGGCGACCTGTGCCCGTGTTTTTTGTGTAATATCCTGCAGCTGTTGTGTCAGTGATTGCTGTTCAGACGTGCTTAACGTACCAGTAATATCGGTCACCTGTTGGTGCAGCTCCGGCACAGCAATTTGCTGGGCAAGCACAGGAAGGCACCACAAAGCGAGTAAAATAAAGATTAAGCGCATTACGATCACCAACGGCCGGATGAACCGCCGCCTCCTGAAGAACCGCCGCCACCGCGGAAATTATCATTGTCGGAAGAAGAGGACGATGATGATGGCGAATATCTGGAGTTAGAATTGCGTCTTGTATGGCGTGATGGCTGGTTGGTATTGCGCATCGAATCCCGAACCTTTTTGCCGAAGGGGGTAAAAGCGATAGCGACAGCCAGGAACGGTGTAGCGAAGCAGAGTAATGTTGCGAGTACTCCCCAGCTTCCGCTGAAACCTGCTATAGGTAAAACAAAGGCCAGTACAATAGCTGTGAAGCAAATTAGTCCCAGCGTTTTGACATATCCTCTGGCGGAAATAAAGGTCAGTACTATCGCCCAGACTAACAAAACCCACCAACCGCTAAAGGGTAAAGGGTGAACGGTCGGTGTTATCGTTGCTAAATTATTCCCTGCCAGACGGTTTTCAATATCGCTGATCCCTTTTTGCAAACCGCCAGCCAGGTCGCTATTTTTAAATGCCGGAATAATACTGTTGCGAATAATTTGCCCGGATTGCGCATCCGTAATAACGCCTTCCAGTCCGTAACCGATTTCAATACGCACGGCATGATCCTGCCAGGCGACTAACAGCAGAACGCCATCATCGCGGTCTTTATCACCGGGTTTCCAGCTATCGAATACCCGAGTTGCGTACTGTTCGATGGTTTCATCGCCTGTTGTTTCAACCACTAACACGACCACCTGCGCCTGATTTTTTTGCGTCAGGGCTTTAATTTGGTTGGTCAGGGTGTTTACTTCGCTATTCGTCAATGTGCCGGTTAAGTCATTCACATACCTGGGTAATTCAGGTACTGGAATTTGCGAGGCAAACACAGATGAGCTGAAGGAAGCCATAAGGAAGATAAAAATTCGCATAGGATTTCCCCGCTTAATGAGCATTAGCATTCTGGCTAAAATCTATTGTTGGGGCTTTACTGACTGTGGCGACATCATCCGGCAAATAATTTTTCTTCGGTGTATAATCCATGAACTTTGCGGTTAACACTGCGGGGAATTTGCGGATAGTGACATTATATTGTTCAATGGCTTTAATATATCTTCCTCGCGCGACAGCAATTCGATTTTCGCTTCCTTCGAGTTGTACCATTAAATTTTGATAGAGTTCCTGAGCCTTTAATTCAGGATAGCGCTCACTAATTATCGTTAACTGACCGAGAGTGCGAGATACCTGCGCCTGGGCTTGTTGCCAGGTTTGTAATTTTTGCTCATCTCCTGGCGTTTGCAGAAGATCGCTGCTGGCACGGTTAGCCTGACTACGCGCTAATGTTACGGCTTCCAACACATCTTTTTCATGGCTGGAATAACCTTTAATACTAGCAACAAGATTAGGAATAAGATCGGCGCGACGTTGATATTGATTTAATACCTCAGACCAGGAGGCGGTAACCTGCTCATCATAGGTTTGAATATCGTTATATCCACAGCCTGATAAATTGAAAACAAATATAATTACGATGAATATTCTGAGCATATTTAAATCCCTTTTAATTAATTCCTGAAAACATAATACGCCGCTTCATTTTATTCTTTATGATCTAATCCACTTTTTTCTTTAAACCTGCCTGTAACAGAATGTTAATAAGACATGATTGTTGTGGCAGGATCTGCAATAATTAACAATTATCCACTTCACAGAGAATGCTATGCAGTACCCGATTAACGAGATGTTCCAGACCCTGCAAGGTGAGGGTTACTTTACCGGCGTCCCCGCCATTTTTATTCGTTTACAGGGATGCCCGGTCGGCTGTGCCTGGTGCGACACCAAACACACCTGGGAAAAGCTTGAGGATCGGGAAGTCTCCCTTTTCAGCATTCTGGCGAAGACCAGGGAGAGTGATAAGTGGGGGGCGGCGAGCAGTGAAGACTTGCTGGCTGTCATTGGCCGTCAGGGATACACCGCGCGGCATGTGGTGATTACGGGGGGGGAGCCTTGCATTCATGATTTGCTGCCACTGACTGACCTGCTCGAAAAGAACGGTTTTAGTTGCCAGATCGAAACCAGTGGCACTCATGAAGTACGCTGCACACCGAATACCTGGGTTACCGTATCGCCAAAGCTGAACATGCGCGGCGGCTATGAAGTGTTGTCGCAGGCTCTGGAGCGAGCCAACGAAATCAAACATCCAGTGGGACGCGTACGTGATATTGAAGCACTGGATGAACTTTTGGCGACGCTGACCGATGATAAACCGCGAGTCATTGCATTACAGCCGATAAGCCAAAAGGATGATGCCACACGTTTGTGCATTGAAACCTGCATTGCGCGTAACTGGCGTTTGTCGATGCAAACACATAAATATTTAAATATTGCCTGATTACTCATTTATAAGCGTTATAAATGGGTGGACCTGTAAAGAACTCCACTCATTTATATTCTTTGTCGCCTCTGAAAAACCTCCATTTTGCCCATCCAGGACTAATCATTACCATTCTCTACAAATTCTGTGGCGTTAATTTTTCGCTGGAGTGAAAATTATTGCGGTAGCGTTTGGAAAAATTTATTCTGTAGAGAATTACTTTAAATATTTACCTTTTCAATCAATGCATTAAGTGCTCTTTAATATAATGGATGTGTTGCTTGTGTGATCCTGTAAAGTTGGTAGATTGTGACTGGCTTAAAAAATCATTAATTAATAATAGGTTATGTTTAGAGAGTTCCCCACGTTAGCGGGGATAAACCGTCCATCAGCTATAACTCGCGCCGCTTCATCAAGAGTTCCCCACGTTAGCGCTGAGGAATCCCCAGTAATGGGCGGGTAAAAAAAGACAGGCATAGAGTTTTGTGATCTA
>NZ_PTRE01000223.1 GCF_002965065.1 Escherichia sp. MOD1-EC7003 | reverse complement strand
TGAAGTCGTAACAAGGTAACCGTAGGGGAACCTGCGGTTGGATCACCTCCTTACCTTAAAGAAACGTTCTTTGTAGTGCTCACACAGATTGTCTGATGAAAATGAGCAGTAAAACCTCTACAGGCTTGTAGCTCAGGTGGTTAGAGCGCACCCCTGATAAGGGTGAGGTCGGTGGTTCAAGTCCACTCAGGCCTACCAAATTTGCACCGCAAATTTGAAGAGGTTTTAACTACATGTTATGGGGCTATAGCTCAGCTGGGAGAGCGCCTGCTTTGCACGCAGGAGGTCTGCGGTTCGATCCCGCATAGCTCCACCATCTCTGTAGTGACTCAATAAAAAAGACTTCAGAGTGTACCTGAAAAGGTTCACTGCGAAGTTTTGCTCTTTAAAAATCTGGATCAAGCTGAAAATTGAAACACTGAATAGTCGAAAGATTATTC
>NZ_PTRE01000222.1 GCF_002965065.1 Escherichia sp. MOD1-EC7003 | reverse complement strand
ACATGTGTCATTCCTTTTTGATTGTATATTACTGGAATGACACAGAATTTCTAACACTCCCGATTCTGCTGAGCATCTATGAAACTGAATGCAACTTATATAAAAATACGTGATAAATGGTGGGGGCTTCCGCTGTTCCTGCCTTCTTTAATCTTGCCCGTTTTCGCCCACATTAATACTTTTGCACATATTTCTTCCGGTGAGGTTTTTCTCTTTTATCTGCCTTTGGCACTGATGATCAGCATGATGATGTTTTTCGGCTGGGCGGCATTGCCAGGGATCGCCTTAGGAATTTTTGTCCGTAAATATGCAGAGCTGGGTTTTTACGAAACGCTCTCATTAACGGCTAATTTTATTATCATTACCATTCTCTGTTGGGGCGGTTACAGGGTCTTTACTCCCCGGCGTAACAACGTTTCACATGGCGATACCCGTTTAATTTCCCAGCGTATATTCTGGCAGATTGTGTTTCCTGCAACGCTGTTTCTGATATTTTTCCAGTTTGCTGCATTTGTAGGATTACTGGCGAGCAGAGAAAATTTGGTCGGCGTCATGCCTTTTAACCTCGGGACCTTAATCAATTATCAGGCCTTACTGGTGGGTAATCTGATCGGTGTCCCGCTGTGCTACTTCATCATTCGTGTGGTACGAAATCCGTTTTATTTGCGTGGCTATTATTCTCAATTAAAACATCAGGTTGACATCAAAGTCACCAAAAAAGAGTTTGCAATCTGGCTACTGGCATTAGGTTCTTTACTGTTTCTGTTATGCATGCCGTTAAATGAAAAAAGCACGATTTTTAGCACCAATTATACCTTGTCATTATTGCTGCCACTGATGATGTGGGGAGCGATGCGCTATGGTTATAAGCTGATTTCACTGCTCTGGGCGGTCGTGCTGATGATCAGCATTCATAGCTACCAAAATTACATTCCTATTTATCCTGGGTATACCACGCAGTTGACCATAACCTCCTCCAGTTATCTGGTATTTTCTTTTATTGTCAATTATATGGCTATACTGGCAACCCGTCAGCGAACGGTAGCCAGGCGTATTCAGCGGCTTGCGTATGTGGACCCGGTCGTTCATTTGCCAAATGTTCGCGCCTTGAATCGCGCGTTGCGTGATGCCCCATGGTCTGCGCTATGTTATTTACACATCCCTGGCATGGAAATGCTGGTAAAGAACTATGGCATCATGCTGCGGATTCAATACAAGCAAAAACTCTCTCACTGGCTGTCACCATTGCTGGAACCGGGTGAAGATGTTTATCAGCTTTCGGGTAACGATCTCGCGCTGCGACTGAATACAGAATCGCACCAGGAGCGCATTGCCGCTCTGGATAGCCATCTTAAGCAATTTCGTTTCTTTTGGGATGGAATGCCGATGCAACCGCAGATTGGCGTCAGTTACTGCTATGTGCGCTCGCCAGTGAATCATATCTACCTGCTGTTGGGAGAGCTAAATACGGTCGCCGAACTTTCCATCGTGACCAACGCCCCGGAAAATATGCAGCGTTGCGGGGCAATGTATTTGCAACGCGAATTGAAAGATAAAGTCGCGATGATGAATCGGCTGCAGCAGGCGCTGGAACACAACCATTTTTTCCTGATGGCCCAGCCGATCACCGGTATGCGTGGTGATGTCTACCATGAAATTCTTCTGCGCATGAAAGGTGAGAATGATGAACTTATCAGCCCCGACAGTTTCTTGCCGGTCGCGCATGAATTTGGTTTATCGTCGAGTATCGACATGTGGGTCATTGAGCATACGCTGCAATTTATGGCTGAAAACAGAGCGAAGATGCCCGCTCACCGTTTTGCTATTAATCTGTCGCCAACCTCGGTATGTCAGGCTCGTTTTCCTGTTGAGGTCAGCCAGCTGCTGGCTAAATATCAGATTGAGGCGTGGCAACTTATTTTTGAGGTCACCGAAAGCAATGCTTTGACCAATGTAAAGCAGGCGCAAATCACCTTGCAGCATCTTCAGGAATTAGGCTGCCAGATTGCAATTGATGATTTCGGCACCGGCTATGCCAGCTATGCGCGGCTTAAAAAAGTGAATGCCGATCTGCTTAAAATTAACGGCAGTTTTATCCGCAATATTGTGTCAAATAGTCTGGATTATCAGATAGTCGCGTCGATTTGCCACCTGGCGCGAATGAAGAAAATGCTGGTCGTGGTAGAGTACGTTGAAAACGAAGAGATCCGCGAGGCAGTGCTCTCTTTGGGGATCGATTATATGCAGGGTTATCTTATTGGTAAGCCGCAACCGTTAATTGATACGTTGAATGAAATCGAACCCATTCGCGAAAGTACCTGAATAATGCAGGCCGACATTTCTCGTCGGCCTGCAAAGCATTAAGCGGCGATTTCAGGTGTACTTTCTTCTTCAATTTTCAACTGCCAGCCAGCCACGCCTTCCCAGTATTCTTGCTCCTTTTCCAGATCAAGCAGTACCAGCGCATTCTGGCTAAACCAGTCATGCGGGAAACGCAGTGTCCAGTGACTGTCATCGGTAATCAGTGTCAATGTTGGCGGCGTGGTGGTTGCCTGACGTTGATTATTGAGTAATACGCCAAGGCGCAATAGCTGAATCAGTGGCAGGAACTGTTTCTTCTTAAACAAGGTAAAGCGCGGCAGATCGTCGAGCTTAATCGCTTTACGGTGATAGCGCACCAGTGTCGCCATCATCAGCTGCTGTTCCTGATTAAATCCCGGCAAGTCGCTGTTTTGCAGAATATAAGCGGAGTGGCGATGCAAACCGCTATGGTTGATATTCAACCCGACCTCATGCAGCATGGCCGCCCATCGCAGTAGCGCTTCCAGTTGCGGATGCGCCAGCTTCGGTTGCTGTTCTCGCCACTGTTCGTACATTTGCATCGTGGTATCCAGTACCCGTCGGGCCTGTTCACTGTCGATGTGATACTGGTTGGCGAGGCTACTGGCGGTGCGACTACGCACATCCTGATGACGGAAACGTCCTTCCATTTCATACAGTACGCCTTCGCGTAACGCTCCGTCAGAAAGGCGCAGTTCACGGATGGCTAAGGCATCAAACACACCGCATAAAATCGCCAGCCCAGGAACGAAGACAGTTTTCCGCTCTTCGGAAAGCCCCGGTAAACTCAGCGATGCGAAATTACGGTGCCGTAAAACTTCTTTCACCAGTTTTTCCAGACGTTCCGGGGTAATTATTCCGTCTTTCTCGCCCATCTCCGTCAACACTTCATGGGTGGCTTTTATGGTACCGGAAGCACCCATTGCCACGTTCCAGCCGTGAATTCGAAATTGCCAGGTTAAAGTTTCCAGCTTTTGTGCTGCCGCCATGCGAGCACGCTGAAAATTCTCTTTATTGATGACCCCGCCAGGGAAATAGAGCTGGGCAAAGCTGACGCAACCCATCCGGCGGCTTTCGACGAGAATCGGTTCGAAATTTTCACCAATCACCAGTTCCGTAGATCCACCGCCAATATCAATAACCAGTTTGCGACCTTTTTCCGGCTGGGTATGTTCCACGCCCATAAAAATCAGACGGGCTTCTTCATTACCGGAAATAATTTCAATCGGATAGGGAATGACCTTTTCTGCACGTTTCAGAAAGTCAGTGGCGTTCAGCGCCTGACGCAGCGTATGGGTGCCAACTATACAGACGCTGGCAGGAGAAAACCCTTGCAGCCGTTCAGCAAACAGCGACAGACAGTTTAAACCGCGCGTCATTGCCTCTTCACTCAACATATTATCTGGCCCTAGGCCATCTGCCAGATGCACCCGCTGTTTGAGGCGACCAATAATCTGCATGGCACCATCCACCACACGGGCAATAACCATGTGGAAACTGTTTGAACCAAGATCGACCGCAGCAAACTCCTGCGGACGAGGGGATTTGTCGTGTATTGGCATAGGGCTATTCAGGTTGTTCGAGTGATTTGATGTAGTCGTAAATCGCCAACTGTGCCCGTACTTTGCGGCGATTGCCGCGGGGAACGTAGCGGTTACTGAGTTCTTTATCGATATAACGCGCTTTGACCGTATCGCTGAACAATATGTCGATGATGTCCAGGACCTGCTGCTTCAGGCGCGGATCGAGCAGCGGTGTCGCCACTTCAATACGATAATCAATATTGCGCGTCATCCAGTCGGCAGAAGAAAGGTAGACCTTTTTATCGCCGCCATTTTCAAAAATATAAACCCGGTCATGTTCAAGGTAACGATCAACAATACTGATGGCACGAATGTTGTCGCTAATACCCTCCAGATTGGGGATTAGCGAACACATTCCGCGAACCAGCAGATTAACCGGCACACCGGAGCTGGAGGCCGCATATAAACGATCAACCAGACCTTTATCAACAAGGTTATTTAACTTCAGGGTGATACCACTCGGCAGCCCTTGCTGCGCGTTGGCGATCTCGCGGTCCACCATTTCATACAACAGACGGCGGGAGTTTTGTGGCGACACCATTAAATAATCAAATGTCACCGGACGGTATGGATTTTCAATAAAGTTGAACACCCGCCGTACTTCGTTAGTGATGCGCGCATCGGCGGTCAGCAATGAATAGTCAGTATAAAGACGCGCGGTTTTTTCGTTAAAGTTCCCGGTCCCGATGTGTGCGTAACGCACGACTTCACCGTTTTCTCTACGTGAAATCAGGAACAGTTTGGCGTGAATTTTCAGCCCCGGCGCAGAGAAGATAACGTGCACGCCTGCTTCGGTCAGGCGCTTCGCCCAGTGAATGTTGGCTTCTTCGTCGAAACGCGCCTGTAACTCAACCACCACGGTGACTTTCTTACCGTTGTGCGCGGCGTGGATCATCGAGTCGATGATGCGTGA
Organism: Escherichia sp. MOD1-EC7003; assembly: GCF_002965065.1. Classification (GTDB taxonomy): domain Bacteria; phylum Pseudomonadota; class Gammaproteobacteria; order Enterobacterales; family Enterobacteriaceae; genus Escherichia. Next base: position 1,419 of record NZ_PTRE01000222.1, on the reverse strand, counting down.
ATCTTTCGCCACGCGGTAAATGTTAATTTTAATCGCCAGTACGCTCGGGTCGAACGAAGCCTGACGCAGCAGTTCCAGTACATGCTCAAAGGTGTGATAAGGATAATAGAGCAGCACATCGCGTTCGCGAATAGCATCAAAACCATTACGGAACTGGGCTTTATCAAACCAAATATGGCGTAAACGCGGCAGTGGTTTGTTCACCAGATTGGCTTTGCCAACATTGGGGAAATTAATAAAGTCTTTAAAATTGTGATAACGGCCACCGGGGACGATGGAGTCGTAGCGGGAAATAGTCAGTTTTTCGCGTAACACTTCAACCAGTGCATTGGGCATATCGCGCTGATAAACAAAACGCACCGGCTCAGCAGTTAAACGCTGTTTCAGACTGGAAGACATCAACTCCATCAGGCTGGCTTCCATCTCGTGCACTAAATCGTATTCGGCATCGCGGGTCATCTTCATTGAATAGGCATTCAGCGCATCATAATCAAAGAAGCCTTTGAAAATATCATCAAGGCAGTAACGCAGAATGTTATCCAGAAGAATCATCGGCTTGCGTCGACGCGGCGCTTCCGGCGGTAAATTCACAAAGCGCGGCACTTTATCTGATGGGATCTCCAGCAGCGCGTAACGGATGGTATCGCCACGGATAATTTCCACCGCCAGATAGGTGTAATCATCCTTCAGGAACTGCACTAAGTCTGTGTCAGGATTGATTAAAATCGGCGTAATGTGCTGACGCAGATACTGCTTAAAATAATGACGCAGCCAGTTTTGTTGATTGACGGAGAGCTGGCGTTCATTAATCAGGAAGATTTGGTTGCGCGCCATCTCCAGCAGTAGCTCGTTGTAGAGACTGTCGAACTCCTGATCGGCTTTCAGTACCCGGGACTGAATTTTACCCAGCAAATGGCGGGAATGAGAGTTGGAACCTTGTTCTTCGCTAATAATGATGCGTCGCTTCAATTCAGCGAAGCGGACTTTATAGAACTCATCAAGATTATTGGAATAGATCCCCAGGAAACGCATTCTTTCAATCAGCGGGTTAGATTTGTCCGCCGCTTCCTGAAGCACGCGTTCATTGAACGATAACCAACTGAGCTCTTTCTCGATGTATAGCTTTTCCTGACCCATTACCACTTTTACTCCGTTTTATTCACGGGACACTACCTGGATATTATGGCGAGCAATATTGGCAGATGTCCAACTATGCCAGAAAAGGGGGAAAAAAACTGCTGGAGCTTGCGATTTACAGGTGAAGTGAAAAACGCCAGCGGCAGAGCTGGCGTTTTAACTACGGGGCATTACTCGTCGGCAGCGTAGCCTTGCGGCGGCAGACGCTGACCATCCAGCCACGCGGCGTTTTCATGCATCTTCAGACGGCCATCGACAAACCAGCTAATCACCAGTGGATAA
>NZ_PTRE01000221.1 GCF_002965065.1 Escherichia sp. MOD1-EC7003 | reverse complement strand
AAGCCACTGGAGCACCTCAAAAACACCATCATACACTAAATCAGTAAGTTGGCAGCATCACCGAAAATCCTTATGATCTCTTCACCTTAAGCAATATCAATAAAAATGGTAATCCATAAGATCATTACTTGTTTGTTCTTCCCTTAACGGCGCATTATTCTTAATTCGTACTCGACAGAGAGGCGAATATACAGAGGTGCCCGATGAAAGATGTCGTAGATAAATGCAGTACTAAAGGATGTGCGATTGATATCGGTACGGTGATTGATAACGACAACTGTACCAGTAAGTTTTCGCGCTTTTTTGCCACCCGCGAAGAAGCAGAGTCCTTTATGACCAAACTGAAAGAGCTTGCCGCCGCTGCATCCTCTGCAGATGAAGGGGCCAGCGCGGCCTATAAGATTAAGGATCTGGAAGGGCAAGTTGAGCTTGATGCGGCCTTCACCTTCTCATGCCAGGCTGAGATGATTATTTTTGAGTTATCACTGCGTTCGTTAGCTTGATGGAGTTGCTTTAGAAGGAGTTAAACATGGCTTATAAACACATTGGTGTGGCAATTTCCGGGAATGAAGAAGATGCCTTAATGGTGAATAAAGCCCTGGAGCTCGCCAGACATAATGACGCTCACCTGACGTTAATTCATATTGATGATGGCTTAAGCGAGTTGTATCCGGGGATCTACTTCCCTGCAACAGAAGATATTCTTCAATTGTTGAAGAATAAGTCGGATAACAAGCTGTATAAACTGACGAAAAGTATTCAATGGCCGAAGACAAAACTGTGTATTGAACGCGGAGAAATGCCGGAAACACTGCTGGAAGTGATACAAAAAGAGCAGTGCGACCTCCTTGTCTGTGGTCATCACCACTCATTTATCAACCGTTTGATGCCGGCATACCGCGGGATGATCAATAAGTTGAAAGCGGATTTGCTCATCGTGCCGTTTATCGATAAGTAATCGCTTACCAGTAATGCTCCGCTGTCATATGGCCCGGCCTGCGACGTAAATGTTTCGTCATCTGTCGGGTCTCTTTCAGCAACTGTTGCGTATCGCGCACCATCTGTGGATTGCCGCACAGCATCACATGGCTGGTTTCTTTATTCATCGGCAGGCCAACCGCGTTTTCCAGTTCACCACTTTCAATTAACGCCGGTATCCGCCCGGTGAGCGACCGCGCCGTCGTTTCCCGACTGACCACGGTCTGAATGCGCAGTTTCCCTTCGTAGCGTTTTTCCAGTTCTTGCATCAGAGGCAAATAGCTTAAGTCGGCGGCATAACGTGCGGCATGCACCAGAACCAGATTCTTGAAGCGATCTAAATCTTTGCCCAGTTGCAGAATCGATAAATAAGGGCCAATCGCTGTACCGGTCGCCAGCATCCACAGTGTTTCGCAGTCCGGTACTTCATCCAGCACAAAGAAGCCAGCGGCTTCGCTAACGACTTGCACTTCATCGCCCGGTTTCAGTGCTGCCAGTCGCGGGCTTAATTTGCCATCGGGGACGGTGACCAGGTAAAACTCCAGATCGGGATTATCGGGCGAGTTAACGTAGGAGTAAGCGCGCTGGACGCGTTCGCCGTCAATTTCAAGGCCAAGTTTAGTGAATTGCCCGGCAGTAAACGAAAGCACGGGAGCGTGAACGGTGAGACTAAACAGGGCGTCGGTCCAGTTCTGCACTTTAGTGACTTTGCCTGTTACCCAATCAGCCATGTTTTTTTCCTGTTTTGATTGACTTGCCTTATCTTCGTTCTCCGAACAAAAAAATTCCAGTCCCGAAGGACTGGAAGGCTCAATCGATCAAATCAATCAGAGAATATGTACCTGCATTTCCGGATCTTTACGATCCAGATAGTGGATGGACTGAATGCGGCGAATGGTGCGTGACTTACCGCGGATCAGCAGCGTTTCGGTAGTCGCGATATTGCCTTTGCGGCTAATGCCTTCCAGCAGATCGCCTTTGGTGATACCGGTGGCAGAGAAGATGACGTTATCACTGCGCGCCATATCGCCCAGACGCAATACTTTACCGGCTTCAATGCCCATCGCTTTGCAGCGTGCCAGCTCTTGCTCGCCAATGCGACGATTCTCTTCGGTGTCGCCTTTGACGTTATGACGCGCCAGCAGACGACCGTTCATGTCGCCATCTAATGCGCGGATCACCGCCGCAGAAACTACGCCTTCCGGCGCGCCACCAATACCGTACAGCACGTCAACTTCGCTGTCTGGCATACAGGTGAGAATTGATGCCGCAACATCGCCATCCGGAATAGCAAATACGCGCACGCCGAGTTGCTGCATTTCTGCGATAACTTCGTCATGACGTGGTTTCGCCAGAATCGTTACCGTCAGTTCGCTTAACGGTTTGCCGAGCGCCGCCGCCACATTGCGCAGGTTATCTGCCAGCGGTAGATTCAGGTCAATGGCGCCTTTGGCTCCCGGTCCGACGATCAGCTTCTCCATATACATATCCGGCGCATTGAGGAAGCAGCCTTCATCGCCTACTGCCAGCACCGCCAGCGCGTTAGCCTGGCCCATCGCTGTCATGCGCGTGCCTTCAATCGGATCAACAGCAATATCTACCGCGTCGCCGCGACCAGTACCGACTTTTTCACCAATGTAGAGCATCGGTGCTTCGTCGATTTCACCTTCACCAATGACGATGGTGCCGTCAATGTTGACCTGGTTGAGCATAATACGCATGGCGTTAACCGCTGCGCCGTCAGCGGTGTTTTTATCGCCGCGTCCTAACCATTTGTAGCCAGCCAGCGCCGCAGATTCGGTGACGCGGGAAAATTCGATGGCAAGTTCTCGTCTCATAGCAAACTCTAAGCAGTAAGGAATGGCGCGAAGTGTAGCACAGGGGAAGGGCGGGATTATTGATGTGTGCGGGGTTACCCCCGCACGGTTTCAGAGTCTGCGACATGCCATGCCGGATGCGGCGTGAACGCCTTATCCGGCCTACAAAAACTGCGACATGCCGGATGCGGCGTGAATGCTTTATCCGGCCTACAAAAACAGATTACGTAGGCCTGATAAGCGTAGCGCATCAGGCAATTTTGCGTTTGTCATCATTCTCAGGCGCCTTGCGGCGCCTCTGTGGGGAAGAGATTAAACCTCTTCCATGCGACCCAACAGGGCCTGCAAACGTTCCTGCCAGCCGTTCTGCTGTTCTTTCAAATGGTTGTTCTCACGCTCCAGCTCTTCGCGCTGATGCTGGGCATTTTGAACTTCCTGCGACAGTGAGTTGTTTTTTTCTTTCAGCTCTTCGATTTCCATCTGCAACAGAGTGATGGTATCAATCGCCTGCTGTACTTTTGCTTCCAGTTTCTCAAACACTTCTAATGACATCGTCATACCTCTCCTGAATTGCAAGGCGTTGATGGATAAAAATCCTCGTCCCGATTACCGGTGACGCCTTAATAAATACGAGCGCACTTTAGTTAGCTCCGATTGTATGAAGCCGCGCCATCGCTGTCCAGCGGCACGCCTTGCAGATTACTGTTTGCCACACTTTTCATCCTTCTCCTGGTGACATAAGTCATACCAATAGAAAATGTTAATAAATTTGTTACATGAATGATCCACCAAACATGCATCACGTACAATCAGACGGCATAAATGGCGCGATAACGCTCATTTTATGACGAAGCACACACATTTTAAGTTCGATATTTCTCGTTTTTGCTCGTTAACGATAAGTTTACAGCATGCCTACAAGCATCGTGGAGGTCCGTGACTTTCACGCATACAACAAACATTAACTCTTTAGGATCCGATTATGAGTCAAACATCAACCTTGAAAGGCCAGTGCATTGCTGAATTCCTCGGTACCGGGTTGTTGATTTTTTTCGGTGTGGGTTGCGTTGCTGCACTTAAAGTCGCTGGTGCGTCTTTTGGTCAGTGGGAAATCAGTGTCATTTGGGGACTGGGGGTGGCGATGGCCATCTACCTGACCGCAGGGGTTTCCGGCGCGCATCTTAATCCCGCGGTTACCATTGCATTGTGGCTGTTTGCCTGTTTCGACAAGCGCAAAGTTATTCCTTTTATCGTTTCACAAGTTGCCGGCGCTTTCTGCGCTGCGGCTTTAGTTTACGGGCTTTACTACAATCTATTCCTCGACTTCGAGCAGACTCATCAAATTGTTCGCGGCAGCGTTGAAAGTGTTGATCTGGCAGGCACTTTCTCTACTTACCCTAATCCTCATATCAATTTTGTGCAGGCTTTCGCAGTTGAGATGGTGATTACCGCTATTCTGATGGGGCTGATCCTGGCGTTAACGGACGATGGCAACGGTGTACCACGCGGCCCTTTAGCTCCCTTGCTGATTGGTCTACTGATTGCGGTCATTGGCGCATCTATGGGCCCATTGACGGGTTTTGCCATGAACCCAGCGCGTGACTTCGGTCCGAAAGTCTTTGCCTGGCTGGCGGGCTGGGGCAATGTCGCCTTTACCGGCGGCAGAGACATTCCTTACTTCCTGGTGCCGCTTTTTGGTCCTATCGTTGGTGCGATTGTAGGTGCATTTGCCTACCGCAAACTGATTGGTCGCCATTTGCCTTGCGATATCTGTGTTGTGGAAGAAAAGGAAACCACAACTCCTTCAGAACAAAAAGCTTCGCTGTAATATGACTACGGGACAATTAAACATGACTGAAAAAAAATATATCGTTGCGCTCGACCAGGGCACCACCAGCTCCCGCGCGGTCGTAATGGATCACGATGCCAATATCATTAGCGTGTCGCAGCGCGAATTTGAGCAAATCTACCCAAAACCGGGCTGGGTAGAACACGACCCAATGGAAATCTGGGCCACCCAAAGCTCCACGCTGGTAGAAGTGCTGGCGAAAGCCGATATCAGTTCCGATCAAATTGCAGCTATCGGTATAACTAACCAGCGTGAAACCACGATTGTCTGGGAAAAAGAAACCGGCAAGCCTATCTATAACGCCATTGTCTGGCAGTGCCGTCGTACTGCCGAGATCTGCGAGCATCTCAAGCGCGATGGCATGGAAGAGTACATTCGTAACAACACCGGCCTGGTGATTGACCCGTACTTCTCTGGCACCAAAGTGAAGTGGATCCTCGACCATGTGGAAGGCTCTCGCGAGCGTGCGCGTCGTGGTGAATTGCTGTTTGGTACGGTTGATACGTGGCTTATCTGGAAAATGACTCAGGGCCGTGTCCATGTGACCGATTACACCAACGCCTCTCGTACCATGTTGTTTAACATCCATACCCTGGACTGGGACGACAAAATGCTGGAGGTGCTGGATATTCCGCGCGAGATGCTGCCAGAAGTGCGTCGTTCTTCCGAAGTGTACGGTCAGACTAACATTGGCGGCAAAGGCGGCACGCGTATTCCAATCTCCGGGATCGCCGGTGACCAGCAGGCTGCGCTGTTTGGTCAGTTGTGCGTGAAAGAAGGGATGGCGAAGAACACCTATGGCACTGGCTGCTTTATGCTGATGAATACCGGCGAGAAAGCGGTGAAATCAGAAAACGGCCTGCTGACCACCATCGCCTGTGGCCCAACTGGCGAAGTAAACTATGCGCTGGAAGGTGCGGTGTTTATGGCGGGCGCATCCATTCAGTGGCTGCGCGATGAGATGAAGTTGATTAACGACGCCTACGATTCCGAATACTTTGCAACCAAAGTACAAAACACTAACGGTGTGTATGTCGTTCCGGCCTTTACCGGGCTAGGTGCGCCGTACTGGGATCCGTATGCACGTGGGGCGATTTTCGGTCTGACTCGTGGGGTGAACGCTAACCACATCATCCGCGCGACGCTGGAGTCTATTGCTTATCAGACGCGTGACGTGCTGGAAGCGATGCAGGCCGACTCCGGCATTCGTCTGCACGCCCTGCGCGTGGATGGCGGTGCGGTGGCGAATAACTTCCTGATGCAGTTCCAGTCCGATATTCTCGGCACGCGCGTTGAGCGCCCGGAAGTTCGCGAAGTCACCGCATTGGGTGCGGCCTATCTTGCTGGTCTGGCAGTAGGCTTCTGGCAGAATCTCGACGAACTGCAAGAGAAAGCGGTGATTGAGCGCGAGTTCCGTCCAGGCATCGAAACCACCGAGCGTAATTACCGTTACGCAGGCTGGAAAAAAGCGGTCAAACGCGCGATGGCGTGGGAAGAACACGACGAGTAATATCAGGCACCTGAACCGATTGCCTGATGCGACTGGATAAGGCGTTCACGCCGCATCTGGCATGAACAAAGTGCACGTTGTCAACAATCTGAGGCGCCGCAAGGCGCCTATTTGAGACTGTAATTTAAATTGTGTATCTGCCTGTTTTTGATATGTTCACTCCAACACCGGAGA
>NZ_PTRE01000220.1 GCF_002965065.1 Escherichia sp. MOD1-EC7003 | reverse complement strand
ACAAAAGAAAGAGCCAGAAATGACGGTCAGGTATTATATCAGTTCTGCTGATTTAACCGCAGAGAAGTTCGCCACAGCGATCCGAAATCACTGGCACGTGGAGAATAAGCTGCACTGGCGTCTGGACGTGGTAATGAATGAAGACGACAGCAAAATAAGAAGAGGAAACGCAGCAGAATTATTTTCAGGGATACGGCATATCGCTATTAATATTTTGACGAATGATAAGGTATTCAAGGCAGGGTTAAGACGTAAGATGAGAAAAGCCGCTATGGACAGAGACTACCTTGCGTCAGTCCTTGCGGGGAGCGGGCTTTCGTAATCTTGCCCTGACGGGCTGGTCCATTGTGTGAATAAACAGCAGGCAGAGGAATTGCGGGATAAGCTGGCAGTGCGTTTTCAGGAATGCGGACTGGAATTACATCCGGAGAAAACGAAGATCGTCTACTGCAAAGACAGTGAACGAAAAGGAAACCACGAAATAAGGCAATTTGATTTTCTGGGTTATACGTTCAGGGCAAGA
>NZ_PTRE01000219.1 GCF_002965065.1 Escherichia sp. MOD1-EC7003 | reverse complement strand
TTAATGACCAATAGCGGACATTAAAAATGGCGAAAAACGGCCAATAATCTTGGCGTTGACAAAGCCGACAGCGTTTCGACACAGCCAGAAGGAATTTTACAGCCCTGGCTCTGCACTAATGCATCTGAATGCTGGCGTGGCGCAGTGCCTTCTGGTGATATAACGACCGGCCATTCCAGCACTCGGCTTAGCGTTATGTTCTCCTGAAGTAGCGGGTGATTGGGGCGGACAACCAGCTTCAGCGATTCAAGAAACAGCAGTTCGTAATTAAGCCCGGTCATCAGTTCAGGATCTGACATCCGACCAATGCCGATATCGATTTCCCCGGTTTTTAAACCCGCCAGAATCATAGGGTTACTCATTGTCGCAACTTGCAAGGTCGTCTCTTTTTGTTGCTGATGAAACTGACCTATAACCGAAGGTAATATCCCCAGCGCCGCAGTAGGTAGCGCACCAACCCTGACGATATCATTATTAATACCTTCTTTACGATGAAGCGACTGTCCGGCAGTGTTAATGGCGTCAAGAACTCTGACTGCATGCGTTAAAAATTGTTCGCCGGGTAAGGTAAGTTGTGCCCCCTGACGACCACGCTCAAACAAGCGGGCGCCCGTCAGTTGCTCCAGTTCATTCAATGTTTTAGAGAGCGCAGGTTGACTCAAATTAAGGGTTTCAGCCGCGCGCCCCAAAGTTCCTTGTTGTGCGACAGCTACGAATGTATGAAGGTGGCGCAAACGGATGCGCTGACTAAACAGACTATTTTTTTCCATAAGCGATGTTAAAAACGCAGCGGTGACACTGACAAGTGAAGTTGTTTGAATATGATAACTTGATTGCAAAATATTATTAACAATTAAAGCAATTATGTTACAGCGAAATGGATAATATTGATGTTTTCGCGGCGAGATCACAGTTTGTAAATTCTTCCCGCCAGAGTGAATGCGGTTACCTACACTCCAGATTACTGACCACTGGAGGCAGACATTATGGCGAACAGCATCACGGCTGATGAGATTCGGGAACAGTTTTCGCAGGCAATGTCAGCCATGTATCAGCAAGAAGTTCCGCAGTACGGTACGCTGCTGGAACTGGTCGCTGATGTGAATCTGGCTGTGCTGGAAAACAATCCTCAACTGCACGAAAAAATGGTAAATGCAGACGAGCTGGCTCGGCTGAATGTTGAACGTCATGGGGCGATTCGCGTTGGGACCGCCGAAGAGCTTGCTACTCTTCGGCAGATATTTGCTATTATGGGGATGTACCCGGTGAGTTACTACGATCTCTCGCAGGCGGGAGTGCCGGTACACTCTACAGCATTTCGGCCCATTGATGATGCATCTCTGGCACGTAATCCCTTCCGCGTTTTTACCTCATTACTCCGTCTTGAGCTTATCGAGAACGAAATTTTGCGCCAGAAAGCGGCAGAGATTCTGCGTCAGCGCGATATCTTCACCCCACGTTGTAGGCAACTGTTAGAGGTGTATGAGCAGCGAGGCTGTTTTAACGAAACACAGGCGCAGGAGTTTGTGCAGGAAGCCCTGGAAACATTTCGCTGGCATCAGTCAGCAACGGTAGATGAAGAAACCTATCACGCATTGCATAACGAACATCGACTGATCGCTGATGTAGTCTGTTTTCCGGGTTGTCATATCAACCATCTGACACCACGTACGCTGGACATTGACCGGGTGCAGTCGATGATGCCTGAATACGGAATTGAACCCAAAATTCTGATCGAAGGGCCGCCGCGCCGCGAGGTACCGATTTTACTACGCCAGACCAGCTTTAAAGCACTGAAAGAGGCTGTGTTGTTTGCGGGGCAGAAACAGGGCACGCATACCGCGCGTTTTGGCGAAATAGAGCAGCGTGGCGTGGCATTAACGCCGAAAGGGCGACAACTGTATGATGATCTTCTGCGGAACGCTGGAACCGGGCAGGATAATCTCACTCACCAACTGCATTTACAGGAAACCTTCCGCACTTTTCCTGACAGTGAGTTTTTAATGCGTCAGCAAGGGCTGGCATGGTTCCGATATCGCCTGACGCCATCGGGTGAGGCGCATCGTCAGGCAATTCATCCCGGAGACGATCCACAGCCCTTAATTGAACGTGGTTGGGTAGTGGCGCAACCTATTACCTATGAAGATTTCTTGCCCGTTAGCGCGGCGGGGATCTTCCAGTCAAATCTGGGTAATGAAACGCAGTCACGCAGTCACGGTAATGCCAGTCGCGAAGCATTTGAGCAGGCGTTGGGGTGCCCGGTATTTGATGAGTTCCAGCTTTATCAGGAAGCGGAAGAACGCAGTAAACGTCGCTGTGGTTTGCTTTAAATTCTGTTCATCCGTCTTTGCAAAAATTTGCTTGATTTTACAAACGAATCAGGCTCATCCCATCGACATAAAAAAATTGCCGATTTATGCATATTCTCTGAGTTCAACAATTGGATTATTAATAAATATTGTCTAGAGTGAGCGGTCATAAATAAGCACTTTCTTGCCGCTGAAAAAGACCAGCGCGAGACCATTCATAACACCAGAAGGACTCACTTTCAGGTATGGATCGTAGACGATTTATTAAAGGTTCAATGGCTATGGCCGCCGTATGCGGTGCCAGTGGCATTGCTTCTCTTTTTTCTCAGGCGGCATTCGCGGCAGATTCTGATATTGCCGACGGGCAAACCCAGCGTTTTGACTTTTCCATTTTACAGTCAATGGCGCACGACTTAGCACAAACAGCGTGGCGTGGTGCGCCACGCCCGTTACCTGACACACTGGCGACGATGACGCCGCAGGCTTATAACAGTATTCAGTACGACGCCGAAAAATCGCTCTGGCATAACGTTGAGAACCGTCAACTGGACGCTCAGTTCTTCCATATGGGAATGGGATTCCGTCGCCGCGTTCGTATGTTTTCTGTTGATCCTGCAACACACCTGGCGCGTGAAATTCACTTTCGCCCGGAATTGTTCAAATACAACGATGCGGGTGTTGATACTAAACAATTAGAAGGGCAAAGCGATCTCGGTTTTGCCGGTTTTCGCGTGTTTAAAGCCCCCGAACTGGCGCGCCGTGATGTAGTATCATTCCTCGGCGCGAGTTATTTCCGCGCCGTTGATGACACATATCAATACGGTTTATCGGCCCGCGGCCTGGCGATCGACACTTACACCGACAGTAAAGAAGAGTTCCCCGATTTTACCGCCTTCTGGTTCGATACGGTAAAACCGGGGGCAACCACCTTTACCGTTTATGCGTTGCTCGATAGCGCCAGCATTACTGGTGCTTATAAGTTCACTATCCATTGTGAGAAAAGTCAGGTGATTATGGACGTGGAAAATCACCTGTATGCGCGCAAAGACATTAAACAGCTGGGCATTGCGCCGATGACCAGCATGTTCAGCTGCGGTACTAACGAACGTCGGATGTGCGACACCATTCATCCGCAAATCCATGACTCTGATCGTCTGTCCATGTGGCGGGGCAACGGTGAGTGGATTTGCCGTCCGCTGAATAATCCGCAAAAATTGCAGTTCAATGCTTACACCGACAACAACCCGAAAGGGTTTGGTTTGTTACAACTGGATCGAGATTTCTCCCACTATCAGGACATTATGGGCTGGTATAACAAACGCCCAAGTCTGTGGGTGGAACCGCGTAACAAGTGGGGTAAGGGCACCATCGGCCTGATGGAAATCCCAACGACGGGCGAAACGCTGGATAACATTGTCTGCTTCTGGCAGCCAGAAAAAGCAGTAAAAGCAGGTGATGATTTTGCATTCCAGTATCGTCTGTACTGGAGTGCGCAACCGCCTGTTCATTGCCCATTAGCGCGCGTTATGGCGACGCGTACCGGTATGGGCGGTTTCCCGGAAGGCTGGGCACCAGGTGAACACTATCCCGAAAAATGGGCACGCCGTTTTGCCGTCGATTTCGTCGGTGGCGATCTGATCGCTGCCGCACCAAAAGGCATTGAACCGGTGATTACGCTTTCCAGTGGGGAAGCGAAGCAAATTGAAATTCTCTACATTGAACCGATTGATGGTTATCGTATTCAGTTTGACTGGTATCCGACTTCGGACTCCACTGAGCCGGTCGATATGCGGATGTATCTGCGTTGTCAGGGCGATGCTATCAGTGAAACATGGCTGTATCAGTATTTCCCGCCAGCGCCAGATAAACGTCAGTATGTTGACGATCGCGTGATGAGTTAATCGTTTTTTCTTCGGCACCTTCTTCGGGAGGTGCCGTCTGGTTAAACACGATCCCGCTCGCATTTTTCCCTAAGTTAAATGGGTAATCTGATGGTGTGTATTTCAGATACACCTTTTCAGCCACTAACAGGGAGTGCGTATGTTTCCAGAATACCGAGATTTAATATCCCGTCTGAAAAACGAAAATCCTCGCTTTATGTCCTTGTTCGATAAACACAATAAACTTGATCATGAAATTGCCAGAAAGGAAGGTTCCGACGGTCGAGGGTACAATGCGGAAGTAGTCCGCATGAAAAAACAAAAGCTACAGTTAAAAGATGAGATGCTTAAAATCCTGCAGCAGGAGAGCGTCAAAGAGGTGTAAACTTTCCTAAGCCGCCAGCCAGGCGGCTTTTTTAACAACTGCATGGATTGACTGGAGATAAGATGACTGAAACGATAAAAGTAAGTGAATCACTTGAATTACATGCTGTTGCAGAAAATCATGTTACACCTCTTCATCAGTTAATCTGTAAAAATAAAACCTGGTTACAGCAGTCGCTAAACTGGCCGCAGTTTGTTCAAAGTGAAGAGGACACGCGAAAAACGGTGCAGGGTAATATGATGTTGCATCAACGCGGTTACGCCAAAATGTTCATGATCTTTAAAGAAAATGAACTTATCGGCGTTATCTCTTTTAATCGTATTGAACCACTGAATAAAACCGCTGAAATCGGCTACTGGCTGGACGAATCCCATCAGGGGCAGGGGATTATTTCTCAGGCTCTGCAGGCATTGATTCACCATTACGCCCAGTCTGGTGAACTTAGGCGCTTCGTGATCAAATGTCGGGTCGGCAATCTGCAAAGCAATCAGGTCGCTTTGCGCAATGAGTTTATTCTTGAAGGTTGCCTGAAACAGGCTGAGTTCCTGAATGATGCCTATGATGATGTGAACTTATACGCGCGTATCATCGATTCACAATAACCCTGCCAGCGGCGTTCGCGTAATGCGCTCCTCGCCGTTTATGACTTTCGGACCACGGACATGAATCGTATCGCCATCAAAGGCTTCAACGACGGCGTGGTCGGTTAACTCCACATGGTTTTCAATTATCACCGCACCTGTAATACGGCTCTCACCTTGTAATATAACGTGCTCGTCGAGCAGAACCGGGCCGCCACGTACCACGGCATTTCCACCAATCAAGACATGATGTTTTAACACACAATTACCTTCCACAATGGCATATTCTGCCACCTGCGAACTGTAATGAATTGTCGGAATGGCATCTTCTTCTATGCCTGCCTTCACCTGTGCGTGACCGTAGACTTTAGCGCAATCGCATAGCCAGACGTTGTTCTCTTCATTACCTTCAATACTGGCAAAATCAAAAACCTCGGCACGATGTTCAATAAAGGCATACCGGACGACGGCATTGCCGTAAATTTGTGCCTGGTGGACAATACGCGAGGCGCTGACTCTTGCGCGGTCATAAATTTGTAGCAGGAGCTGGTGGTCGGGCGTTAAGCCTTGTGCGGCAATTATCATAGAATATTGATCAATTAAGGCATGACCAAAAATTCTACATTGACCGCAAACTAATGAATCACGGATTGTGACACTGTCACTTATGTGTGCCCCCTGACTGATTTCACTATTATCGATCCAGGCGTTATCCGTTGCGTAAACCTCTCCCCAGAGCACGCATGTGCCGGTGATACGCGTATTACCCGAAATCACCGTTCTGCCGAATGCAATAGCATTCTGGTCGTAAATCCAGCAATTTCCTTCTTGTGCAAGCACAGTTTCGCGATCGATCCAGCCACCAGCGGTTCCTGCTATCACATCGTTAAAATCACGCATAGCAATAATCTGCCGTAATAACACACTTTTTTTCGTGCCATCTTCCTGATAACTAAAGGCTCGCTGTTCTTCACTTAGACGATATTTGCGCATAGCGTTTTCCCACAGGTGACTTACTATAACCGTAGCAAATTCTGCGACTCTGGCTATGCTCGAGAAAATTCCATAAAATGTATTTAAAATGCATTTTATAAATTAAACAAAATGAATAAGACGATGCGGAGCGATAAAGTGCTCAATTTGCCGGCAGGCTTCTTTGGTATCGTGTTGGGGACGATAGGGATGGGCTGGTGATTCTGGCGATGGTCATCTGGGGATTATTGACCACCGCATTTATTACCCGACTTATACGCTTTTCGCATAGCGTGCTTGCGGAGGTGCGTCATCCAGTGATGAGCCGTTTTGTGAGTTTGTTTCCGGCAACGACGATGCTGGTGGCGATTGGTTTTATTCCGTGGTTTCGCGCTTCTGATGCAGGGAAAATTGTTAATCAGAACCGAGCGCACCGTTTTAATAAAAGCTGAGGACAAAGAATGATCATTCGTGACGAAAACTATTTTACTGATAAATATGAATTAACCCGCACACACTCTGAAGTGCTGGAAGCAGTGAAGGTGGTTAAACCGGGTAAAACGCTGGATCTGGGCTGTGGCAATGGTCGTAACAGTCTTTACCTGGCAGCCAATGGTTATGATGTTGACGCATGGGATAAAAATGCCATGAGTATCGGCAACGTCGAGCGCATTAAATCGATTGAAAATCTGGATAATTTACACACCCGGGTTGTTGATCTGAATAACCTCACGTTTGATGGACTGTACGATTTTATTCTTTCGACTGTGGTGCTGATGTTCCTTGAAGCTAAAACGATCCCTGGGTTGATTGCCAATGTGCAACGTTGCACTAAACCTGGCGGTTACAACCTGATTGTGGCGGCGATGGATACCGCTGATTATCCATGTACCGTCGGCTTCCCGTTTGCCTTCAAAGAGGGAGAATTACGTCGATATTACGAAGGCTGGGAGATGGTGAAATACAATGAAGACGTCGGCGAACTGCACCGCACCGACGCCAACGGTAATCGTATTAAACTGCGTTTCGCCACGATGCTGGCACGTAAAAAATGACCCGTTTCGAAATTTAGCCACTGATGATTGACTTAGCCCCTTTTCCGGCATTGACTATGTCGTCTGGAAAGGGGGCGAAAAATTTATTTTTACCAACACTTTTTTTGCCACAACACGAAGCGGTGCTTTTTGCTATAACTTAAAAAGTAATATAATCATCTCAGGAAACTATTCATGCGTACCTCATCAATTGCGAAAGTTGCAGCTTTATGCGGTTTGTTGGCTCTGTCTGGTTGTGCCTCTAAAATCACCCAGCCAGATAAATATTCTGGTTTTTTAAACAGTTACTCTGATTTAAAAGAAACAACCTCAGCCACGGGTAAACCTGTTTTACGTTGGGTAGACCCGAGTTTTGATCAAAGCAAATATGACAGCATCGTCTGGAACCCAATCACTTATTATCCGGTACCGAAACCTTCTACCCAGGTAGGGCAGAGAGTTCTGGATAAAATTTTGAGCTATACCAACACCGAAATGAAAGAAGCGATTGCGCAGCGTAAACCACTGGTTACCACCGCTGGGCCGCGTAGTCTGATTTTCCGTGGGGCCATTACCGGTGTTGATACCAGCAAAGAAGGGTTGCAATTCTATGAAGTCGTTCCTGTCGCATTAGTTGTCGCGGGGACGCAAATGGCGACGGGCCACCGTACCATGGATACTCGACTGTATTTTGAAGGCGAGCTGATTGATGCGGCTACGAATAAACCCGTTATCAAAGTGGTTCGTCAGGGCGAAGGTAAAGACCTGAATAACGAAAGTACGCCAATGGCTTTCGAAAATATTAAGCAAGTTATCGATGATATGGCGACCGATGCCACTATGTTTGACGTTAACAAAAAGTAATTCCAGTCGCGCCATCGTAAGATGGCGCTTTTTATCCAGTGCGCCTTATATCCCCGTCCTTCAGTGCGTGGAGGATGCCAACATCACGTAACTAACGCCACCGGCAATGGCAGAGCCTTAATTGTAGGGAAGACGCTCGATTTTCTGCAGACGTCACACATGTCTATCGTAATGGCTCAGAGCAAACCGTGCATTTTCATTCTCTTATTCATTACCCACGCAGTTAAGCGGGAAAACTATTTCGCAACGTCGCGCTTGTGGGTGACTGCTCCCCGCCGTAAACGGCGAGGCTTCCCACTTCTTAGGCTGCAACTGGCATAGAG